>CBHWDR010000018.1:0-14770 GCA_966112575.1 uncultured Chitinophagales bacterium | reverse complement strand
CTGCTCGGTCTTCTTGGAAGCCAGGTCCTTCATTTGCTGGACTTCTTCGGGGGTGAAGTTACCTACGGCACCCGTTTTTCCATCGAGCAGGTAGTTGGTGAGCTTGGTCGCCAGGACAGGGTTATCCTGCGCCAGGCGCTCCAGTGTGTTCCGGTATTCGTTCGCCGTGGTGGCGTCGAAGTTCTTGTCGAACTCGTTCTTGCGCTGGGCCAGCGTCGCGTCGAATTGGCTCTTGTTCTGCTCCAGCGTCTTCCCGAATTGGTCCTTCTGATTATTGATCTCCTGCTGCCGAAGGCCTGTAGTGGTATTGAATTCGGTCCGGCCCTCCTCAAAGGTCCGGTCGAACTGCGAGGATTGGTTGTCTATGCGCTGTTGATCCTGCGAGCGAGTCTGCTCAAACTGCCCGGCCTGGCGCGCAGATTCGAGTAGCTTTGTCTTTTCGTCCGAGACGATCTGGGTATTCTTCAACTCGGTATTGGCCAGCTGCCCCAGGATGTCGGACCGAACCGCCTGACCCATGCTATTGGCCGTGCCTTGCCCGATGGACCCATTCTTAGCCGCGGTCATGCCGGCGCGTGCCTCCGCGCTCTTTGCGTAGGTGGCCAAGGCCTCCCGGTTCGCGGAGATGGCCGCGGCCGTCCCCGGGAGCGGCTTGTCGTCGTTGATTCCTTTCGCAATCTGGTCCAGGTAGGACCCATAAAGCGGGTTCGCTTTGTCCGCAAAGGGTGCGTTCGTCGGCGCGGGGGCCGGGCGCGGCACCTGGGCCGAAGCAGGAAGGGCTGCCCGCGCGGAAGCATCGGCGGAAGCGGCTGCGGTCGCTTGCTGATTCTGAACCCCTGCCTGGACATTTGCGCCCAGCGAATCAGCGGCACCGCGGGCAGACCCAGCGGCCCGAGCCATATCCGCCAGGTCGGCGGTGGAGAGGATGCCTCCGGTCGGGCCAATACGCCCCGATACGCCGTCGGAGGCGGCCGCTGCTGCGGATGCGCTGGCGACATTATTAGACTGCCCGAAGGTGGTATTGGCGGCCAACGAATCGGCAGCGCCGGCCGCAGACCCGTTCGCCCGCGCCCAATCGGCAAGTTCGGACTCGCTGAGGCCCGCAGGCGGCACTTTCTTCGTCGTGATAGGCATTTGTTAGCCCTTTCCTTTGTTCATTTTCCGCTGCTGGGCCCAGGCGCTGTCCTGGTCCGTGAGCATGGTGCGCTGCAATTTGATGACGGCATCCAGCCGGTCATCGATACCGTCCACGTCTACCACAAGCCCCCGCATCAAGGTGGTCAGGGTGTCGATTTTCTCTTCCAGGCTCACGTAGACCCCGACGACGAGACCGATACCGCTTGCCGTGACGTGCGGCACTTGGGTCGCGCCCGATCCGGTTGCTACCCCGCCACTGCCCTTGGTCCCCGTCCCTGCCGCCGTAGCCGCGGAGGTCGACGGGGTGCCGGAACCCTTATGAGCTGCGATTCCCGTCCCTGCCGCCGTCGGGGCGCTGGTGGTGGGCGTGCCGGTGCCGCGGGGCCTATCCGTCCCCGTCCCTGCCGCCGTCGGGGCGCTGGTGGTGGGCGTGCCGGTGCCCTTGTGGGCGGCGATGCCGGAGCCCGAAGCGGTAGGTATGGAGGTGGCGGGGGTACCCGTTCCCACAATTCCCATCCGGCCTGTCCCGGCCGCATTCGGAGCCGTGGTCGAGGGCGCGCCGCTACCTTTATGGGCGGCAATGCCGGAACCGGAGGAAGTAGACACCGAAGTCGCTAGGGCGCCGGTACCGCGCGGAGCATCCTTGCCGCTCCCGGAGGCTGTTACCACGGAGGTGGCAGGCGCTCCGGCGCCTTGATGAGCGGCAATGCCGGACCCGGAGGCCGAGGCGATTGCCGTAGAAACGGCTCCTTGTCCGCGTGGAGCATCCTTGCCGCTTCCCGAGGCCGTAGCCACGGAGGTCGAAGGGGTGCCGGAGCCCGCATGCGAACAGATTGCCGTACCGGCTACGCTCGCCACCGAGGTGGATGGGGTGCCCGATCCTTTATGGGATGCTATGCCCGTGCCAGCCGTGGATGGAGCGTGCGTTGTCGGGGCGCCGGTAGCGGGGTGGGAAGCGATGCCCGCCCCAGAAGCGGTCGCCACGGAGGTGGATGGCGTGCCGGTGCCGGCCGGGGCTGAAGCGGCGGTTTTGAATGTCCTTCGCTGCGGCCTCGAAATAATCGCAATAGCCGGAGGATCTTCATCGGTCAGTGTTCCGTTTGCCGTCCAATTGTACCCGTGGATTTCATCGAATAGACGCTCGGTCGCACCTTTGAAAAACCGCGTCGACCTGTGAATATTTGCGAGCCGCACCGGGAAAGCTGTGCGCATCTCAGACTTGATTTCCGCGTCAGTAAGGGCGGCAGACCAGGCCCGATAGTATGCAACACGACCATCCAGTTGGTATGCCCCGTTAAACCGGCCCATGTATTCGGCAGCAACCGCCGCGCGACCAGCGATATTCTGCGTATCTGTAAGATCAACGACTCCATTTAAGAGGGCTTCCCAAAGGGTTGCTGAGGTCCGGCGGACAGCGATGTGGTTCCAGATCGCGGCGGACAGTTGAGTTCCAACCGGGTACCCGGACGAACCATTTATTACGGCCCCTCCACGGAGCTGAGTCCCATCGCTGTTCGTCCCTACAAAATCGGAATTCTGGTAATCGCCATTGGCGTCAGGAGTCGCATAGCTGGCCGCCCAAAAATGGTTGTAATCGTTTCGATCCGATGTCAGGTATACCCAAAAGGCAACTGTATAAGGGCTGTTGTAGTCCAGAAGATTTGTGGTTCTAGACAGCCAATCGCCCACCGCATCGAAACGAATTGCCACGGATTAGGTTTCCTTGCCCAGCAGTCCCCAAAGTTCTGCGTCCCCGGTCATGGTATCGTTCGCGTGGTTCGCCTCCCGACGCACACGAACAATGGCCAGCTCCCCGTCCGCCCAGCTATCCATGTCGGCGCCGTTGGTGAAGGTGATGGTGGGGTAGGAAAGCTCCCCGGATGCCGAGGCGGCCGTATCGTCGACCGAGTTGTAATCGTAGGTTTGGGAAGCGTCGACATCCTCGTTATCGTCTTCGAACCGGCGAATCGCGATCCCCCAACGGACGGCATTCGACGTGGCCGAGGCCGCCGACCAGGGGAGCGTGAAGGTCAGTCCTCCACCGCCATACCCGCGCAAAGCACACTTGAAATCGATGTACTCGATGGTGGCGGCGTCGAAGGCATGTACAGTCACACGCTCGGCCGGCGTTGACCCCCCAGCACGTACGGCCAACTCCGCAGCATTTGCCGCCGGGGTTAGGACCTCGAGGATTTCAACTACAGGATTTCCGCTTGCCATTTAGAATATCCTCCCAAGGCCGCCGCGCTTGGCGGCAATCAGCGCCAAAACACGAAATTTTTCTGTGGTCGTGAATTTGCTTCGAATCCCTACTCTGATAGCGGAATTCGCGGCGGTCGCTTGTGAATCCAACCAGGTGTCGATGTCGTCAATAAGTTGACGATACTCAACCTTGCTGGCCTGGAATTCTTCTCCGGCCCCCAAAAAATCGCGGGCATTCTCCATTAAGCCGGCCCAAATGAGCGTGCGCGTCGAATCCGATAAAACCGCCACCTTTTTCTCCTATTCTGGCGCCGAGACGCTTAATCCGTCCGGAGTCGGCATGAGTTGCATAAAAAATTCGAGAGGCACGGAGATTTCCCCGATGCCGTCGATACGCCCGGTGAAGCCTTTGCGCGCGTGGATTACCATCACGTCGAAGGCATTCATGGCCTCGGGCGGAAACTTGCCTGCGCGAAGGAGGTCCGCAAGCTCGGCAAGAAGCTCGCGGCCTTTCTCCTCCCAGGCCCTCATTAGGTCGCGGGCACCGTCACGGTCAAGGACGATACGGAGATGTTATCCCCGGAGGTCCAGGAGACCGTATTGAAGTTGATGTCCGAACCGCTGGTGCCGCACGCGCCTTCCAGCACGGTCCCCGCATCGCGGTCCCGCATGCGCCAGACGGCCGCGGTTCCCGTGGCATCGGCGGAGCTGTCCGCGGTGATGGAATTGGCGGTGGCGACGCCCGTGGCAGCATTCCCGAAGGCCGGGTTACTGAACAGCAACGTCGCCAGCAAGGTGGCGAAGGCTGCGGTATAGAACCGCAAATCCCCCGTCGCCTGGCCGGAGCCGACATCGAGAAGGTCAACGAGCGCGTTGCACATGGCATTGCGCGAAGCAGTAGGTACGGTTAAGGCCATTTCTTAGCCCTCCTCTTTCGGGGTGACTTTTTCCCAATCCGAGGAAACGATGGCCTTTTCGTTGCCATCTTCCTCGAATAGGCGGTAGGTGCCCTTGGGGTACTTGTGGTGCCCCTTGGGGTAGATGATCTGGTGTCGCTTCTTGTCCTCGTGCAGGACCACGATGGCGCCCCGGAGCGCGGGGCAGGTTACGGCCCCACCCTCGGCCAGGATGGAATCGCATTCGTCGAATTTCATGACTTCTCCTTTCGAAAGTTCTTGATGAGGTCGATGAACAGGTTTCGGACATCGTCGATGGCCTTGTAAATGCCTACGACGTTCTCGTCGTGCCGGCGGCGCTGTTCGTCGACCGCAGCCTGCAGACGCTGGTTGGTTTGGTCCTGGTGCTCCTTGAAACCTTCAAGAGCGGCGATGCGACCAGCCATATCGGAATCCTCCGTGGAAGCCTTCGCCTTCGCCTTGGCGTGGATGGTGCCGACGAATCCGGCCGCAACAATGCTGACTGCGCCCAATAAGGCGGTCACATCCTGCCAAGAGGAAAGCATTACGGTTGCTCCTTTATGATTTCATGGAGATATCTAGCGTTGTCCGAGCCTCGGTCCCCGGCCAAGATGCGGGCATGCGAGATACTGGCCGAAGCGGAATGGAGTATGCGCGACCGCGTGGGGGCGCGCTGAGCGTTACCCGAGACAACGGGCGCACTGATTAAAATGGCGCCGGTGCCGTCAGCCATCAGATTGCGGCTCTCATTGAGTCGTGGAAACTTTGTGCCTGTCCAGAATCGCGAGACGACTTGAGAATACGCGCATGGGTTATACTTCCGCTTGCACCCGGCAGCAACTGAGACGATTTAGGGGAGCGATACCCGACTCCCACGAGCGTCGCGGCGCGAGAAATCGAAACGTTCTGAGGGTTGATGGGGAAAATGAGTGCGGGTTCATGCGGGAACGGCGCCGAATAAGAGCGCGTTACCATCGTCAGGCTGGAAATTATGTCTCCAGATGGAAAGCCCTCGATGCGCGGAAGCAAAAATAGGGTACCGCCAACATTCACTCCTGGCTCGGTAGACACAAAACCGTTCGCAACTTTCCCATCTAAATAGGAGACCGTTTTTTCAACAAAAGAAGGGTTGGATGGGGTCCACTTGTAATATCTCCAAGGTAATCCCGTAGACCCAATCACTGTCGGGATCATATAAATGGTGTCATTGTTGGCGATTAAGAATCCCCACGCATTGTCGGCCGGGGCCGCGCCGATCCTTATCACCTCTTGCCAGGAAAGGCCTTCATTTAGGCTCTGCCAAAAGCGATGAGCGCTGTAATAGATGATTCGGTCAGACAACGCTACAAGCTGAGATATTTGGCTTCCAGCTACAGGTAGATCAGGCAATTGAAACCAATTATATAAGTCTGCGCTTTTCCAAAGCGTTTTTAATCCGCTCCCGCCTGAGTCTGAGCCTCCTCCGTAAAAAAAATTCCCATTAAAAACGCATGTGTTTGCATAATCTCTTGGACCCATGCCGGTCACGACACTATTCGAGAAAGCCAGACCATCTAAAGATTTGAAAACCGTTGTATTTGCGCCGCCCGCATTAGAAAACCCAACCGCCATATTAAGAAAGACAGTCAGTCTCGATCTGGTTGCGATGAGTGGAATCGTATTCGGCCCATGCGTTGACCAGGTTATGCCGTCGCTTGAAGAGTAAACTGGATTTGCAACTCCACTAATAGCAGCAGATGCATACAGCCAGATCTTCCCCAAGAAATAAATCATGCGCATGTTTTGGGAGCTTCCCGCCGCGCTGAATTGCGGAGAGCTATTTAGAAGGGTAAAATTGAAGTCGCTCATGGAAGCGAATCCCGTACGGTCAATAGCTCGATGCAGGTGCCTACCCGCGGCGAGGCATAGAATTGCCCGTTCAGTCCTTGGTTTGAGAGCACGAACTGTACGGTGTACCAAGCGCCAGCCGTGATGCTTGCTGCTGGGGACTTGAAACGATAGGCCAGCGCTGATGTTTTGAGTTGGTATTCCAGGCTTCCGTCCGTATTCACGGAGAGGCGCCAAAATGTGGACCCATCACCACCCTCCTGGATGATTTGCTCCGTAGCCAGGGATGGAAAAAATGCCACGTACTCATAGGTCAACGAAGCTTCGTTCAGCCCACCATTGGTCCCGATGTAGTCGGTTGCCGTCCAATCAGGGTCTACGTACCCGCTCCCAGGCCCGCCTACAAGGACTTGCCCGCCTCCGGGAGCAGAGGAGCCATCGAAGGTCCGACTCCCGCCTGAGCCGGCGCCGTAGTCGTGGTCGCGTCCGAAGATGGAAAAATCCTCGGCCTGGGCGGTATCATCGTCGAATTTCAGGTACAGGATGGCATCCGTAAACGGAAGCACCAGGCCGTCGCCGCTGGACTTGCTCACGAACTCGGAAGGATGGCCGTCGACCGGAAGGTATTCCAGGGCCCACCCCTTATGGGTAAAAGCATAGGGCGTCCGATGGAGCTTGCGCCATTCCACCTCGACGAATTGGAAGACCAGTCCCTCCGGGAAAGGTTGCTCCACGATATTCCGATAGGAGGTGTCCGCATCCGGATTCACGAGCTGGTTATCCGACCCGTATTCGTTGTAGCCCAGCTCGAGCACGAAGCGGAAGAAGTCGCATCGGACGGTGATATACATCGTCGCGGAATCTTCGTAGTGGGTGAACACCTTGATGGTGAAAAGCTCTCCGCTCTTGTCGCGGTTGCGCTTGTCCACGTAATAGGCTTTGCTGGACCCCTTCAGCCAGTACTCGGCTCCGTTGTCGAGCGTCACGCTGGGGGAGAGAAAGGACCAGAGCTTGGGGGCGGCCAGCGTCTTCGAAACCAGAACGCAAAGCTCTTCGGGATCGAGCACGATGGGCAAATGGAATCCGATGGCGGCGTCGCCCGGTTCCACGGACCAAGGCCCCTGCGCTGTACCCTTGGTCGGCATATAATGGCCGATAAGCTTTACGCCGTCGGTGAGCCACCAATTTTCCCGGAAATAGAAACCGCGGACGGCCGTTTTATCCGCCAGGGTAAAGAAGTACCCCCGGCTGTTGTCCGCGATTTTCGGCCAAACCTCGCCCGCCGTGTGCGCCTGCAGGGTGTCCACCTGGCGGACCGTGACGATGCCTGGACCGTCGTTGAAGAGCGCGAACAGGTCCTGGTTCACCTGGGTGATGGAATTGGGGAAGTTGGTCCCCTTGCGTGCTATCAGGGCCGGCTCGTATTCCGTATCGCCGTCCCGCAGGTACCAGAGCGTGCGCGGGCCAAAGAGGATGAGGTCGTTATGCGCGATACCAAGGCCAACGGCCGGCTCCCCATCTTCGTAAGCGATGTCCTTGAAATATTCGCCCGTTTTGAACATGGACCACCATTTTTGGGGGAACTCCACGTCCAGCGGGATCTGGGAGTAGTAGACCCGCCCGATTTCCTCTCCGGTCCCGACGCCGCCCGCCCAAAGCAGGCCTTGGTGGAAATAGAGGAACATGCCCGGAGGAATCGGCTCGTACCCGATGGTCTTGAGGATATCGAGATCTCCGGCAAGCTGGGCCGCAGTCGTCGTATCGTCGTAGGTCCAGGGCTCGCTATAGGCGTTAACGCCTACGATGGGGATATCCGCCAGCCAGCGGCGCTCGAAGCCTTCCGCCTCGACCTCGCTTTCCGCATCCTCGGTGACGTGGATACGCAGGTGGCTCGCCTGCGTATCGAGGATATTCCCGTTCCGATCGCAGGTCACGCGGATGGCCTTGGCCCCGGAGCCATCGGTCTGCTCCACGACCAGGCGGTTATCCAAGTCATCGACGGATTCCAGGAGTCCGGGATGGAAGTTGCCGTCCTGCAGGCGGCATAACTTCGGCGCGCCTCCGCCGTCCACACTGGATGCGTCGGTACGGTTCACGAGGGTAAAGCTGTACCCACGCCAGGAGCGGTACGGAACGGCCCCGCCCGCCTGCAGGGAGCTCCCCAGGACGAACGCGGGGCGCGCGATATTTGCGTTCCGGAGGGCGAACGTGGTCCCGTTCCAAGATATAATCCAAGCCCGATGGGATGCGCCCGTCAGGTCGATATTGATGAACCCCAGATCCTTGATGCGAAAGAAGGAGAGCTTGGCGCCTACAGGCACAACGCCGGCCGCAAAGACCGTGGTTGACCCGGTCCCGGCCTTCTTCCACGCCAGGTCCTGCCCGATGTGCAGAAGCACCTTCGGCTCAGTGCGGTCGGCCCATGGAAATGCATGGGTAGGGGCGGCCGAGAGGGCGGTGGAATTCCACGCCGGAATACCATCCCGCGGGAAGCACGAAGGGTCCCCCGGGAACACATTGACCAGCATGCGACCGGACTCAAAGGGGACATCCTGGGGGTTGTCCCGCGTATTGTAGCCGAGCCGATGCGTGTCCTTATACAGCCGCCCCTTCGTCCCCAAGGCTTACTTTCGGATGGGGTACGCGTTCACGTAGTTGACGATCGCGCTGTCGGTCGTCGTGGTGACATGGGCCACAATGCGCCAAGGGAGGGCCGGGAAAAACTGTCGCGTAAAGCAGGACTGCACGGGTACGCCTGCCCCCGCCAGCGCCAGGTCGCCGTTTCCGCCATAGGTAGACCAGATGGCTGCATTTCGGTTGAACTTCACCTGGTATTCCGTTCGGAGGGTGATAGCATCGGCGGCGTCGTCGTGGGCCGCGACGCAATACCGGATGGAATCTGGGAAGGCCTCGACTGTGCCCGGTTGGATGTTCTTCGTGGTGAAGACGCTCATGTAATAGGGCCGGGTGGCCGCAGAATCATCATAGAGTACTAAGGTATCCGTATTGGTTCCGGCAGCCGCACCGGTCTTGGTGTAGGTGCCAGAGGTATCGAAATCCCATTGGACGTAGTAGCCGAAATTGTTGAGCACCTTGGCGCCGCTTTTCTTGATGGCGGTTCCGGCGTCGGCCTGGTGCGGGACCATGGCCAGGAGGGCGAGGATGAGGAAGAGGCAATACTTTTTCATAAGAAATCCTTTCGGTTAAAAAAGTGAGGGAATGCTTCGGGCTGAATTCCGCGTGGAGGTGCCGCGCGGCTTGGAAGTATCGATGCTGAACTTCGCCAGTTGGGTTGCGTATTCCTCGGCCCAGAACTTCGTTTCCTTGGACAGGCTGTCGGACTGGGAATGGTATCGGAGGAAAAGGCCGCACCGGAACAGGTACTCGAAGTCCTGCGGCAGATCGAGCACAGTGGTCAGTGCCGCATCGCCCGGGGTGAAGCGGGCCAGGTAGCGCTGGTGCTCGATGAGGAGGAAATTGGTCGTGATGAGGAAGGAATCTCCGGCTACAGCCTGGGCCGCCAACTCGCCATTGACCAGTGCAGCCGTGGTGCTGTTCCCCTTCAGGATGGCGTATTCCACGGACCCGGAGGCATGCGTCACCCTAGCTAGGTAGGAGACAAGGGCGTCCTCCTCCAGCGCTGCGAAGAGGCTGGTATGGTACACCTGGGTCTTGTCGCTGGGCGGGCTTGCGCTTACCGTCCCGCTGATATCCGCATCGTCGCTCAGGGTCCAGGGTTCTTCAAGCCGGAGCTTGTTTCCGAGGAATTGATGCGCGACGGGATGATCCCGGTCGGGTACCACGTCGCCGGCAGGGACCACGTAGAGCCCCTTGATTTGCCGGACGGAATCCGGTAAACGGTAATCGGTAACCCCTTCCAAAAGGATGAGGCCCGATTCCCCGACGAAAAGGTCGGGGTCGCATTGCTGTTCGATTTCGGAAAGCACCTCGTTGGCCGCTTTCGCTCCGAACCGCCCCTTGTCGTACCGACGCGCGAGCGTCAGCGGCAAGAGGTCCAATACGTCCCCGAGGGTGGCCGTGGATGCCTTCACAGCTCGGGCGGCCTCGCTTGGCCTGCGGCAGGCAGGTCGGCGTTCTGCAAGGCCTCCAGGGCTTCGGCATCTGCCTTGGCCTTGGCTTCCGCGTCCGCCTTGGCCTTTGCCTCGGCATCGCTCTTGGCTTTCTCGTCGGCCTTGGCTTTGGCTTCGGCGTCGCCGGTGACCGTGCTATCCGGATCGGCGAACTTGGCCATCAGGTCCGTGCGCGCCTTCGCGGTCACGTACTTGAAGCTGAATTCCTTGTCCCCGCGCACGCGGATGGTGAGGGTTGCCGGCTCCAGGAGGAAGTACCGCTCCGGCTGGTTCGCCAGGAGGCGTTGGGCGACCTTGAGCGGGACCGTATAAACCCAGGCCCCGTTGATGTTTTCTGCGACGTAGGGGATAAGGGTATCCTCCTTCTTGTCGTAGAATTCGAGCACCTTGGGCGGCAACTTCCTGTTCGCCGCGTCCGGGTGCCGATAAAGAATCTTGCAATCCATATGGGCTCCAAAATGAAGGTGAAAGTCCGGGGCGGAACAGCCCGCCCCGGCGCGTCAGGGATCAGGCGGCGGCGACGGAGCCGATGACCGTCCACGTCGCCGCGGAGGTCTTCTGGTACATCGCGGCGCCCGCGACCGCCCCGGTGGTCACTTTCAAATGGATGAACAGGGAGCCGATGGGCGCGATGCTGTCGGGATAATCCGTGTTGTCCGGCACGGAGCTGCCGGCGAACAGGAACAGCTTATGCCCGTTCGGGGTGAGCCCCGGCCAGGTCACGAGGATCTGGCCGAAGGCGTTCTTCGCCGCCACGAGGGCGTCGATGGTCATGCTGCCGAGGTCGAGGACGACCTTCGAACCGGCCTTGTCGGTGGAAGCTGCGGGAGCTGTCATAGTGTATTCCTTTCAAAAATGGGTGTTCAAAATGCCGCGTTGGAATACCGGGTCAGCTCTTAGAAGCTCAGGCCGGGTTCGTAGAAGGCGCAAGTCATGCCGCCTTGTTCGATGGTGATGCCGGTCCGACCGTCCTTAGGGATGTACCGCGCACGCATGAAGCTCTGCTTGATGCGTGCCGCGATTTCCTTGTTGTCTCCGTGCCGGCCGACATTCTGGGTGAAGCGCACCGAGCCGTTATGGCCTTCGAGCATGCAGCCTTCGCCCCAGATCGTCATCAGGGCGATCTTGCTGGTCGGGTCGAAGTCGCGCTTATCGTCATCCGCCACGCCCCAGACGATGTCGCCCGCCGCGGAAATATCCGGGCGGTACTTCTTCAGCCAGGGGTCCGGGAAGAACATGATGCCGTCCAGCTCGATGGCGCCATGGCCGAACGCGGGGTTCTTCTTGGTGCGTTCCTGCGCCTGTATCCAGGCCTGGTACAGGGTCGCTCCGGGCTGGGTGAGACGGGCAAGGAGCTCCGGATCGCACATCGCATACCAGACCGGCATGCCACCATCTTCCATGATGGGCTTTATTTTCTTCTGCGTCAGGGCATAGCGCAGGTTGTGGATGAACTCACGGGAGATATAATCGCCCGCGGTATCCGTCAGGGTGCCCAGGTCGGTCTTGAGCTGGGTTTCGAAGCCATTGCTGCCCGCGACGCCCGAGGTGAAGCCGTTCCCCGCGATGAGGAAGTGCTGGGGAGAAACCTGCGAGCCCGCGCCGCGACCGAGGTCCAGGGCACGACCGCCGTTGACCTTGGCGGCCAGGAGATTTGGCGAAGCGCCGCGCAGGAACGCGGCGTAGACCTCGAGGGTGTATTCCTCGGCCAGGTACATGGTGATGGCGTTGCGCACCTGGGTGTCGGGCGTCGAAATGACGTCCTTGATGCGCTGCAAGCTCATCTCTTCCTGCAACGGGATGGCAGGGGTCTTCACCATGTTCAGGATGAGGGTGGCGTGCAGGTAGGCCAGGTAGTCGCCCTGGGGTACGGCCGAATCGCCGTACGCGGGCGCACCGCGCATCGCCTGTTCCAAGGTGAAGCGCACCTCGTCTCCCGAGGTAATTTCCTTGCTCCAAACGGCAGCCGAGGCACCCACGTCGATGTCGCGCTGCTCCGGCCCGGTGCCGATGGTCTTCTGCGTCACCGGCTTCGAGAGGCGGCCCAGGGGGCTCTGGTGGCGCATCTCGTAGGCGATGTTTTTTTCGGTCTCGAAACTGACGACGAAGTCGTTGGTTCCGGTTCCCTGGGTTTCCCAGGTTCTTTGTCCTGCGGGCATGTTTCCGCTCCTTCAGTTGATTATTTCAGGGTTCCGTACCGAACTTGTTCCAGCTTCAAGCGCGTAGCATGGTCGGCGTTGTTGTAGAAGGAGGTGGCGTAAACCTGGTCGTTGAGGTATCGCTGTACGTCCAATCCCGGAACGGGCGACGCCTGCACGGGCGGCGCGCTCGGAGTCGTCCGGCCCACGGTAGCTGCCGTGGTCTGGGCGTCCTTGAGGCTCCGGATGAACTTGAAACGGGTACTCTCCGCGACTTTTCCGATGGCTTTGTCGAGGTCGCCCGTGGAGGCCAGGAAGGCCGCGTAGGCGCTCTCGAAGGGCATCTTGTTTTCCGGGTTCAGGAAATAGCGGTCGCCCATGTTCTGGGCAGCCCATTTCACGAACCGGTTCGCGGGATGGCGGGCATCCCGGATGTCCGAGAGGGAGGCGTCCGACGGCTTCAGCTCGGGATGCTTGTCCATCAGGCTCTTGAAGCCCGAATCGAAGAAGCTCTTGCGCTCGGCAAGGGCAACCTTCTGGTTCATCTCGAACTGCGCGGCCGTCTGGCCCTGCTTCAGTCCATCCGCATGCGCTTTTTTCAGCACCTCCCCGATTTTCTGGGAGAAGGTTGCCGGATCGGAAATCGGATCCAGTTCCTTTAGGAGGTCGGTGGGGAGGTACGCTTCGGGATTGAATCCCTTGGCGAGCTCGCCGGGCTCCCATTGCTTTCCGGAGCTGATTTCCTGGATGCGTTGCGCGATGATGGGGTCGGCCATGAACACCTGCAGCCCGCTACCGACGGTCTCGTCCATGAAGGGCGAGAACTCGTCGATGGTTTTCTGCATGGTTTCCATGACGGACTTGATGCGGACGCCGTCCTCCGGCGTGACCGGCTCCTTCCCGAGCCTATCGAGGAGAGCTTGGTCAACGAAGACCTCGCCCTCTCCTTTGGGCTTGTCGCCGGGGAGAGCCGCCGCCGCCGGGTCAGGGGCTGCGGGTTTCTTCTCCGGGGCGGGGTCGGCGCCGCTGTCGCGGGCGGCCCATTCCTGTTCCACCTGCCTGCGCTGTTCCATGGGCATGGCATCGAACTTGGTCCAATACTCGGCGCTTCCGCGCTCGGGCATGGAATCGATGAGCCTACCCGCCGGGGCGGCTGCGGGGGTGGCCGCAGGAGCCCCGGCCGGAGCCGGCGCGGGAGCAGGAGAAGGGGATGGGGCTGCGGCAGGTGCCGCAGCGGGAGCTGAAGCAGGAGCAGCGGGCGCAGGTGCGGCCGGGGCCGCCACGGCGCCTGCTCCTCCCTCGTTATTGTACAAAGCCATCGGATCTCCTATGAGGCCGACATCGCCATCTCGGGCGAAGGGGTGGGTGAGGACTGACCCGGGGGCATAGGGCTACTACCGCGTTGCGGATTCGCAGCTCCCGGGGCGGCCTGGGGTTGGACAATGATTCCTTCATTGGCCAATGCTTGGATGGCGAGCGGGTTATGAGGAAGGTCCTTCGCCGAAATGGTGAAGGACTTCTTCATCTGCTCGGGCGGAGGCGGCTGTTTCGCCTTCGCGTCCAAAACCTGTTGCAGCTTCCGACCAAAATCCTGCGCCATGCGGTTGGGCACGGAGGTCAGGAGGGCTGGCCAGAATTCGACTTGTGGGAAGCGCGCGACCCGCTCCATGATGTCATTGAACACCGCGAGCTCGTGCTCCTTGGCGGTGATGGAGTTGTCGCCTTCGGCCTCGATGTAATCCCACCGGGAACCGGAAAGGTTGTTGCGCACGCGCGCGACGCCTTCGCCGACCCAGGAATATTCGGTTTCCTCGTTCAGCATGACCTGCCGGGGCTGGTTGCTTTTCGGGTCCACGAATGCGAGCATCTGCGGCTCGGTGTAGGTGTAGGGGACCATCAGAAGGATTTTGCGCGTGGTCCGCAGGTTGGTCAGGTTGAAGGTGCTCAGGTAGGGCGAGTACTTCACCTGCGTCTGCGAGATGCGGCGCTCGATGGCCTTCCCGCTCTCCTGGCTGGACTGCACGCCGCCTTCGAAGTTCCGGTCGACGGAAAGCCGGTCGATATCCGCCAGGAAGGTTTCGGACATGTCCGCCCATCCGAGCTGTTCTCGATGGTTCAGTGGGAACTGGATGGATTCCGTGCCGCTCCCGCGCTTACGTACGAGGATGCCGCCCGTGCGGCCCTTCTCTTTGGCGGCGTCGGCCGGGTTCACGAGCGCGCCTTCCTCGACGATCATGAGGTCGTCGTTGGACATGCGCAGGCTATGTAGGTGCTCGATTTTGGTGACGTTCCTGCCCTTGAGCGAGCCTTTGAGGAACTCCACGACGCCGTAGACCTTGTTGTTCCAGAGCCGGGGGATGTACACCTCGGCAGGGAACTCGCCCTCCTGGAACCAATGCCGGCGGTTTTCCAGAAGAAGGCCCGTGGAGGTCACCGTCGTGACCCATAGGATTTTCAT
>CBHWDR010000017.1:0-14915 GCA_966112575.1 uncultured Chitinophagales bacterium | reverse complement strand
CTGGAACTTCGCATCCACCAGGGTGCCGCGCGGATACATGATGCCCGGAACGCCTTCGCCACGGATGTCGAGATGCCGGGGATGATCCAGTCCCAGTGTGTGTCCATATTCATGGGCGGCCGTTGTCGAGCCTTCGTAAAGGTTCTCCAGGAGAAAATAGCCACTGTTGCAGCCCAGTCCATCCACGAAGGAAATATTCCCGTGCACGAAATTTTCGATGCGGAAATAGTTGTTCTTAGGATCAAGGTTCTTCAGCACGTCCAGCTCGGGAATGTCGGGCCAGCACTGGGCCGTTGCCTCGAAATAGATGCGATAATGTTCACCGTCGCGGTAGACCTGTGCGGCAGGCTCGTTCCACATCCGCACGATCTCTTCCCGGATCCGTTCCGTGAGTGCTTCCGTAGCCTCGTTCCCATAGGTTACAATATGCGACCGGATGGTGATGGTCTTCCTTCTGTGATCGATCTCGGCTTCACCCATGCAGCAAAATTAGCGAATGAGCTAATTAGCTAATTCGAGAATGGGGCCGTTTAAAGTTGTGAATTTTCTCTTCGTATAAATAGTAAAAGGCTGTCCGTTAGACAGCCTCCATTCTCGAATTTGCTCATTCTCGAATTTTCGAATTAATTCCGCACCGGCTTCCCGCCCTTCAGCACGCTCTGGATCCGCTCCAGGGTCTTCTTCTCGCCGCAGAGGGAGAGGAAGGCTTCGCGTTCGAGGTCGAGGAGGTATTGCTCGCTCACGAGGGTGGCTTCGCTGAGGTCGCCGCCGCACATCACGTAGGCCAGCTTTTTCGCTACGGTTTTATCGTGGTCAGTGGCATAGCCTGCCGTATGCATGCCGTGGATGCCGGCATAGAGAGCACCCAGGCCGCCGCGTCCGAGGACTTTCACATCCTTGCGCTGCAAGGGCGTCACATAGCCGCTGTCGGAAAGCTCGATCACCGAGCGCTTCGCTTCTGCAATGCGCCGGCTCTGGTTCATCACCACTTCATCCAGCCCCTTCCGGTAGATGCCCAGTCCGAAGGCTTCGTGGGCCGATGTGGCCACTTTCGCCGTGGCAATGGTGAGGAAGCGGTTCTTGAGTGTGATGGTTTCCGGTTCGTCTTCATGCATCTCGTCGGAGGCGCGGAGCACAAATTCCTTCGTGCCGCCGCCGCCGGGAATCAGGCCTACGCCCAGTTCCACGAGGCCGGTATAGGTTTCTGCAGCTGCGCAAACTTTATCGGAATGCAGGCTCATCTCGCAGGCGCCGCCGAGGGCCAGCGCATGCGGTGCCACCACTACCGGTACGGATGAATAGCGCACGCGCATCATCGCGTTCTGGAAGGCACGGATCGCGAAGTCCAGTTCATCATATTCCTGTTCGATCGCCAGCATGAAGATCATGCCCACATTCGCACCGGCAGAGAAGTTGGGACCTTCGTTGGCGATCACCAGGCCTTTATAGTCTTTTTCGGCCAGCTCGATGGCCTTGTTGATACCGGCAAGCACATCACCGCCGATGGAGTTCATCTTCGTGCTCCATTGCAGTCCCAGCACGCCTTCGCCGATATCGGTAACGAGGCAGGCGCTGTTCTTCCATACTTCCTTGTTGTGTGAAAGGATGATAAAGTCGCCGGTGCCCGGGATGGGCTTGTAGGTCTTCGACGCCGGGTCGTAGGTGAGGCGCTTGCCGCCTTCTACCTTATAGAAGGATTTGTTGCCGGCAGCGATCATCTCTTCCACCCAGGGCGCTACGGTGCAGCCTGCTTCCTTCATGGCTTTCACGCTGCGCTCCACGCCCAGGAGGTCCCAGGACTCGAAGGCGCCGATCTCCCAGCCGAAGCCGGCCATCATGGCGTCATCGATGCGGTAGACCTCGTCGGAGATCTCGGGGATCCGGTGCGAAATATAGGAGAAGAGCCCGTAATGGAAAGCCCGGTAGAATTCCCCGGCCTTATCGGGCGCGGCTACAAGCATTTTGATGCGTTGCTTCAGATCGTCGATGGGCTTGGCCGCATCTACGGAAGCGAATTTGGGTTTTACCCGAGGCGCATATTCCAGCGTCTTAAGGTTCAGCGTGAGGATCTCTTTTTCGCCGGCGGCACCTTTTTGTTTCTTGAAGAAGCCCTGTCCGGTCTTGTCGCCCAGCCAGTTGTTCTCGACTACTTTATTCAGCCAGGTAGGGATCTCGAAAGCAGCACGCTGTTCGTCATCCGGACAATTCTCATACACACCCTTGGCCACTTTCACCAGGGTGTCGATGCCTACCACGTCCGCCGTGCGGAAGGTGGCCGATTTCGGGCGGCCGATGATCGGGCCGGTGAGCGCATCGATCTCGTCGATGGTCAGGCCCATCTTGTCTACAATGCCGAAGATGGCCATGATGCCATAAACCCCGATGCGGTTGGCGATGAAGGCCGGTGTATCCTTAGCGAGCACCGTGGTCTTACCCAGGTAGAGATCGCCGTAGTTCATCAGGAAGTCCACGATGGCCGGATCGGTATCCGGTGTGGGGATGATCTCCAGCAGGCGCAGGTAGCGGGGCGGGTTAAAAAAATGCGTTCCGCAGAAATGCCGGCGGAAATCCTCGCTTCGGCCTTCGCTGAGCAGGTGGATGGGAATGCCGGATGTGTTGGAGGTGATGAGCGTGCCGGGTTTGCGGATGCCATCGACCTTCTCATACAGCGAGCGCTTAATATCCAGGCGCTCCACCACCACTTCGATCACCCAGTCGCAGGAAGCGATCTCGGAAAGGTTGTCGTCGAAGTTGCCGGTGGCGATGCGTTTCACCACATCCTTGGTATAAACCGGTGATGGATTGCTTTTGATCGCAGCCTGGAGCGAATCGTTGACGATCTTGTTGCGGAGGGCCTTATTGTCCGATTCCTTTGCTTCGTTCGGAACGATGTCGAGGAGGAGCACCTGGACGCCAATGCCGGCAAAATGA
This sequence comes from uncultured Chitinophagales bacterium, assembly GCA_966112575.1. GTDB lineage: Bacteria > Bacteroidota > Bacteroidia > Chitinophagales > Chitinophagaceae > Flavisolibacter. The sequence continues at coordinate 11,984 of CBHWDR010000017.1, read as the reverse complement.
CAGGCGATCCGAGATCCCATTACCCCGCTTCCGAGAACAGCGATTTTCTTGATAACGCGCTTGCTCATGGTTAAAATAGTTAGTTATGCAACTATTTGTGAAGTTAGGGTTTATCCGGTAAAAAAAATCCCGACCGGAGGGTCGGGATGATCGGAATCATTTTTTCGGCGGCGCCGGCATCTGGGCCCATTGTTCCATGGCCGCGATCTTGCCATCTTTGTTGAACATCCAGGCTTCGTGGAGGAATACCGAGTCGGTCTTGCCATCTTTTGTATGCACTTCCTTGCCCCAGATGAGGGCCCAGGATTCGTTGCGGTCGGTACTGCGCACCGGCACTACGGCGATCACCGAGCTATTGACATTGCTGAACATGCTCCGGTACGATTTAATATGCGCCACCGAGCTGTCGCGTCCTGTTTTTTCATGCCATCCTTCCGCCGTCCTGGTTTCCACTGTATCGGCGAACAGCTCCGCTGCCTTGGAGAAGTCATTCGCATCATACATTTTCCAGAGGTTCATCACGGCCATCGTGTGCTTGGTGTCGCCCATCTCGAACTGGCTCGAGTAGGTGGCCGCGTAGGGATAATTCGGCTTTTCGGCAGGCTTGTCTGCGGTGGTCGATTCGCCTTTCACCTGAACGTCTTTTGCGTCCTTGTTATCACTGCAGGAAAAGAGTGCTGCCAGGGGCAGCAGAACGAAGAGTTTCTTCATGACAGTTGTTTTGGTTAAGAAAGATTGTTCCTCTTAAGTTACAACTTGTTTTTCTTCTTCAGCTGGAAGGAGCGGGAGATGTTGAAACCGAAGAAGATATCTCCGTTTCCCCAATCATATTCGGTGGCCGCAAGGAAGGCCCGCTCGTTCATTCCCTTGGAATTGGTGAAGTGGAGCTGGAATACGTGACCGCCGGTCTCGATGTCCACGCCCAGCGAGAGAGGGTTGTGGTAGCCTCCGGCATCATTGGGATTGAACACGTAGTGATAGTCGGCATTGAGCGATACCCGTTTGCTCACCTTGAGGCGCCCGCCCAGACCGGCAGCCACCAGGTCGTTCGGGTCGGCCGTGGTAGGGACGAGGTTGCGGTGCAGGATCGTGGGCATCACCTGCATGGTGAAGCGTTCGGAAAATTTCCGACCCAGGATCGCCTGTGCATAATAGGCTACACGGGAGGAGAAATAGTGTTCGCGCGTGGGGTCCGACCATTTCAGGGTCGTCACCGTGCTCCCGCCCACAAGCACGAGCGATACCGGGGAGGCCTTGGGGCCTATACCCTGTTGAATGGGGCGGTATTTGAGGAATCCATCGAGTTCCTTGTTGAACGTGCTTCTCCCGATGCCCACGGTAAGCCGGTTGCTGATGCCATAGTCGAGCCCGAGGCGAACCGTGGCCGGGCCATCCAGTCCGAAGAATTCATAGGCGCCGCCGTTGATCCTTCCAAAACGGTGCAGGATCCGGAAATCCAGTACGCCCGGCCGCAGCAGCTCCATGCTGTGCGACATGATCACCCGCGAGGACTTAAAGGCATTGGAGACATATTCTTTTTTCGGCTCGTCCTGCCCTGCGAGGCTAAGGAGGTCGGTGGAGTCCTGGGCCTTTCCGATCAGGCCCAGGCATAGGGAAACGGCAAGTGCAAGGCAACGAGTTCGCATCATGAATTAGCTTTTAAGCGGATCCAGCTTGCTATCCACGGTGATCCGGATTGAATTGGAGATCTTGTCCTTCACCGTACCAGGGATGGCAATTTTGTAATCCGACAGTTGCAGGTTGAATACGGAGTTGAGGAAGACCTGGTTGCCTGCTACCTTGATCGTGCCGCTCGCTTCCACATCCCGCGTGACGCCGTGTAGGGTCATCTTGCCTTTTACCTTCGCCTTGTAGCTGCCTTCTTTTTTATAATTGATCTCATTGTTGTTGGCGATGCTGCCCTTGAATTCTGCCTTCGGGTACTTGTCGCTCTCCACATAGTTTTCGTTGAAATGCTCCTGCATCAGCGCTTTGGGGAACTCAAAGCCTTTCATGGGCACCGAAAACTGGACTGCCCCGGTTTTGGAATCGAGAACGGCGGTCACGGTCTTGTTCTTTGCTTCGATGTCTTCCAGCGGTGCCTTGGAAAAGAATTCGATGCGGCCGGTCTTTGTAAAATACTTTCCCTGGGCCTGTGCCGCCATTCCGGCCACCAGCATCCCCAGGATCATCAGGTTCTTTTTCAACATGTTCATTGCTTACGGGATTAATTATTGTTTGTTTTCAAGTACGCTGTGACGGATGTTCACGGTGGCGCCCAGGCCTTCGATCTCGGGCATGTCGCCATGTACGAAGCGTCCGATCACCGTGATCGAGTCGCCGCGCCGGAGGGGTCGAAAGTCAGCCGCGTGGTTATCGTCCATACTGCATACCACGCGCGATTCATTGGTGGTATCGCCGAGGCTGAGCGCGTATTGCTTATCGGTAGAGTCGATGCCGGCGATCAGCCCGCGGATCGACAGCAGCTTGTCGGCAAACTTCCGGTTCGCTGCCGAAGCGGCTGTGGTGTCCTTTTCAAATTCGGCGATCAGGTTTTGCGCGCTTATGGTAAAGTCGGCCCGGGCTCCGGTCAGGTCTTTTTCGGTGCGGTTCCATTCCGACCATCCATACCAGGCGCCGATGCCAAGGGCAAGGAGCACGATGACGAGGAGGATCCGTTTTGTGTTCTTCTGCATGAGGATCGATTAAACTTGTGTTCGCTTCAAAACTAACCTCGGCCGGCGAAGAAGCCGGATGCCGTTTGTCAATTCTTTTCTAATTCTTCCGCGGATGCGGCGAACCCGGCGCGGCGTGGCCACCATCCGGAAAAGAAAACGGAATTTTTATGCAGGGGTTGCCTATGGATGCGTGCTCGCTATTTGGAGCCAGGTGGTGAGCAGGACTTCGTCCACCGCTTCAGCATTCGGGATCTTGAGGTGGCGCATGGCTTTACCGGTGCCTTCCAGGAGCCCGTTCGGGTCTTCGAACCCACTGGCGTCAAAGAAGCCCATGCTCAGGTTGGCCTTCGTGGTTTTGAAATAGACGATATCTCTTGTTGTGCGGAATACCGGCCTTCCCCATTTGAATTCTTCCTCCACCCCGGGCAGGCAGCTGTGGATCAGCTGGCGTAGGCGGATCATCGCCTCCCGCTGCGGTTGGGCCGCGGCGTCGATATATCGGGTGACCTGCTGGTTCATCTGCCGGTTGTTGTGGTCAAATATAAAAAACCCCGGTTCTTCAACCGGGGCAATTATCGTAATTCGAACGTTTCTTCGATCCTCGTCTTCTATCGCACGCCGCTGCCGTTGAGCGTTGCCGCATCGGGATTTACGAGGATGAGGGAGCCGTCGGGCTGCTCGGCGGTGAGGATCATGCCCTGGCTTTCGATGCCGCGCATCTTGCGGGGCGCCAGGTTGGCCACCACGATCACCTGCTTGCCTACGAGGGCTTCCGGCGCGAAGTGCTGGGCAATGCCCGACACGATGGTGCGTTGTTCGAAACCCAGATCCACCAGGAGCTTGAGCAGTTTGTCGGCCTTCGGCACTTTTTCGCACTCAAGGATGGTACCGATGCGCAGGTCGAGCCGGGCAAAATCCTCGTACTGGATCTCCGCCTTCGGAGAAGTTTCGGCGGACGGGTCTTCTGTTGTCTTAGAGGATGAAAGGCTTTGGGCCACCGGCTGCTGGCCGCTGGCGGCAGCTTCGGCCTTCGATGCTTCGAGGCCGGCCTTCAGCTTCTCCACCTGGGCGCTCACTTCGGCGTCTTCGATCTTGCGCATTAGCAATTCGGGTGCGCGCAAGGAATAGCCCACGGAGAGGAGGTTGGTCTTGCCCGCATTTTCCCAGTCCAGCATGCGGTCCACCACCTTCATCATGTGCAGCATTTTCTTCGCCGTATTGGGCATGAAGGGGTTGATCAGGATGGCCAGGTTGGCGGTCAGTTGCAGGCAAATATGGAGGCAGTTGTCGATGAGCGCCTGGGCCGCTGCCGTGACCTTGCCATCGCCATCTACCTGCTTGGCCTTGATCCAGGGCTCTTTCTTCTGCATGTATTTGTTCGCGGTATCCGAGAGCATGAGCACCTCGAACAGGGCATCGCGGAATTTGTAAGTCTCGATGAGGGCTTCCACGTTCGCAACCGTGGTCTTGATCTGCTCCAGCATCTGGCGGTCTTCATCGTCCGCGAGCTCATTGTGGAACTTCGGCACCTTGCCCTCGCAAAGCTTGTGCATGAGTACGAAGGTCCGGTTGACGAAGTTGCCGAACTTGTTGGCGAACTCGCCGTTCACCGCATCCTGGAAGCCCTTCCAGGTGAATTCGGAGTCCTTGGTTTCCGGCAGGATGGAGGTGAGGTAATAGCGGAGCGCGTCGGCCATCTGCGGGACGCCGTTCTCTTTCTTGATGAAGTCATCGATATAGTCCTGCATGTCGAGCTTCCAGTTGCGGCTGGTGCTCATCTTGTCGCCTTCGAGGTTCATGAACTCGTTGGCCGGCACATTGTCGGGTACGATATAGCCGTGTTCTTTCAGCATCACCGGGAAGATGATGCAATGGAATACGATGTTGTCCTTGCCGATGAAGTGAACGAGCTTGGTCTCCTTATCGAGCCAGTAGGGTTCCCAGTCCTTGCCGGCTTCCTTTGCCCATTGCTTGGTGGCGCTGATGTAGCCGATCGGCGCATCGAACCATACGTAGAGCACTTTTCCTTCAGCGTCGGGCAGGGGTACCTTCACGCCCCAGTCGAGGTCGCGGGTCACGGCGCGGGGCTGGAGTCCGTTGTCGATCCAGCTCTTGCACTGTCCTACCACGTTGGCCTTCCAGTCGGTGCCATGTTCATTGAGGATCCAGTTGCGCAGCCAGTCTTCATGCTTGTTGAGGGGCAAGTACCAGTGTTTGGTGAGGCGTTTCACGGGTGGGTTGCCGCTGAGGGTGCTCACGGGGTTGATCAGCTGGTCGGGGCTGAGCGAGGTGCCGCATTTTTCGCACTGGTCGCCATAGGCGCCTTCGAAGCCGCAGTTGGGGCAGGTGCCCTTGATATAGCGGTCGGCCAGGAAGGTCTGGGCCGCTTCGTCGAAATACTGTTCGCTTTCGTGTTGCTCCAGTCCGCCGCGGTCGTTCATATAGGTGAAGAACTCCTGGGCCGTTTCGTGGTGGATGGGGCTGGAGGTGCGGTCGTAAATATCGAAGGAGACGGAGAGGTCTTCAAAGTTCTGTTTGATGATGCCGTGGTACTTGTCGATAATGGCCTGGGCCGTGGTGCCTTCCTTCATTGCCTGGATGGGGATGGCCGTGCCGTGCTCGTCGGAGCCGCAGACGAAGACCACGTCGCGCTTCTGGGCACGCAGGTAACGGACGTAGATATCGGCCGGGATATAGGCGCCTGCGAGGTGGCCGATATGTTTGTGGCCGTTGGCATAGGGGAGGGCCGAGGTGATCAGGTAGCGTTTCGGGAGACTCGTATTGTTCTTTTCGCTCATGTTAATTTCCTTCTTGCTGAACTGCAAAGGAAAGGAATGTAGCCGTATTGGGAAAAGAGCGGGGTTTTCACGTGGGCCGCCCCGTTTTTTTCCCAAACCTTGAAGGTCTTGAAGACCTTCAAGGTTTACGCGCGTGCGCGCGCCTTTAAAAAATTCCAAAAAGCCCGGGAATCCCGGCAAAATGAGGGAAATTGGGGCAACCTTCAAGGTTTATAAAACCTTCAAGGTCTGGACTATGAACCGCAAAGGATTTATCGGATCAATAGCGGCCTTGGCCGCCGGAGCCCTCCTCCCGGCCGGAGCGCAAGCCGCAGCAGCCGGCCCCGCCGACGAATGGGCCACGCGGATCCCGCCCTACCTGAAGCCGGGCGATACCATCGCCCTTACCTCGCCGGCCGGACCCATCACCGCCGAAGAGATGGCCCCGGCCATCGCCGTGATCGAATCCTGGAGCTTCAAGGTCCGGCTGGGGACCTCCATCGGCAAGAAGAATTTCAACATGGGGGGCACCGACGACGAGCGCCGTGCCGACCTTCAGCAACTGCTCGACGATCGCACTGTGAAAGCCATCCTCTGCGCCCGCGGCGGCTACGGCTCCGTGCGCATCGTGGATGGCCTCAGCTGGACCCGCTTTCTCCAGCAGCCCAAATGGCTCATCGGCTTCAGCGATATCACCGTGCTACACTGCCACATCCACCGCCATTGCGGCGTTGCCACCCTCCATTCGAAAATGACCAATTCCTTCCCTTCCGACTGGTCGAAGGCCGAACCGGTGCAGATCCAGACGATCGAGTCGATCCGCAACGCGCTGACGGGGAAGAAGCAACAGTTCGAACCGGCGCCGCATGAGGCCAACCGCCCCGGCAAGGCGGAAGGTGTGCTGGTTGGCGGCAACCTCCGCATCATCGAGAACCTCGCCGGTACGCCCTCCGACCTGCCTACCGACGGACGGATCCTCTTCCTGGAAGACACAGGGGAGTACCTCTACTCCATCGACCGGATGTTCTGGAACCTGAAACGCACGGGTAAGCTGGCGAAATTAAAGGGCCTGGTCATCGGTGGCTTTTCGGTCAAACCCGACGATCCGGGTGAAGAGTTTGGTAAAACCGTTGCCGAGATCGTGATGGAGAAAGTAAAGTCGTATCATTACCCTGTTTGTTTCAACTTCCCGGTTGGCCATCAACGTGCGAACTTTGCCCTGAAATGCGGGGCGCGTTACCGCATGGAAGTGCAGCCGGCCCGCGTACAATTAACCGATGATCTATGAGTAAGATCCCTCCCTATCTGAAGAAAGGCGACACAATTGGGCTGGTCGCACCCGCCGGCTTTATGGCGATCGAGAAAATGCAGGCCTGCGTGGAAACCCTCGACGCCTGGGGCTATACCGTGAAAATGGGAGCCACCACCCACAGCGAATCCACGAATTATTTTTCCGGTACCGATGAGGAGCGGCTGGCCGACCTCCAGCAGCTGCTCGACGACCGCAACGTGAAAGCCATTCTCTGCGTGCGCGGTGGCTATGGAAGCAGCCGGATCATTGACCGGCTCGACTTCAGGAAATTTCGCAAACACCCCAAGTGGCTGATCGGCTTCAGCGATATCACGGTCTTTCATACGCACCTGCTAAGCCGCTATAAGATCGCATCGCTTCATGCGCCCATGGCCGGCGCTTTCAACGACGGGGAATCAAATAATGCTTTTGTACGCTCGCTCTGCGACACGCTCGACGGCAAGCCCCAGCATTATCAATCGGCCCCGCATCCGCTTAACCGGGAAGGATCGGCCAAAGGCATGCTCGTGGGCGGCAACCTGTCGCTGCTGGCGCATCTCTGCGGCACCGATTCCGATCTGCGCACCAAGAACCGCATTCTCTTCCTCGAGGATGTGGGCGAATACCTGTACAATGTAGACCGGATGCTGCTCCAGCTCAAGCGCAGCGGCAAGCTGGACAAACTGGCGGGACTGATCATCGGCGGCTTTACCGACATGAAGGACACCGAACGTTCTTTCGGGAAGGCCATTCATGACCTGGTCTATGAGCATATCCGCGAGTATGATTACCCGGTTTGCTTCGATTTCCCGGTGAGCCATGAGAAGGAGAACTATGCCCTGAAAGTAGGGGCGCAGTATCACCTGCAGGTACAGAAGGAGCGGGTCAGCCTCATCGACCATTACGCCTAGTTCCTCGCCGTTTTGCTAAGTGCCTTGCGTAAGGGCCAAAAAGAGCCCCGGCAAGAATACCGGGGCGGGATCTGTTTACTTATATGTCGAAACGTTATGAGACGGTGTTTGTCGGTTCCGGTACAAACATCTGCCCTTTCCGGCAATAAAGGGAATCGATTATCTTTATGATCCAATAGATAAAGTCGATATGACCTTCGTTCAGCTCGAGTACCTTGTTGCTCTGGATATGCACCGACATTTTGCAGCCGCAGCAGCGCAATGCCATGTAACCCAGCCCACATTAAGCATGCAGATCTCCAAGCTCGAACAGGAGCTGGGCATCCAGCTGTTCGACCGGAGCCGCGTGCCGGTAGTGCCCACCGTGGCTGGCCAGGAGCTGATCGATCAGGCTCGCCAGATCCTGTCGCAGCGCGATGGGTTCTACGAGATCGTGCAGGACCGTAAAGGCCTGGTCAACGGGGAATTGCGTATTGGCATCATTCCTACGCTGGCGCCTTACCTGCTGCCACTCTTCGTGGGGCCTTTTGCCCGGAAATTCCCGCAGGTGCGCCTGCATGTAACCGAGCTTACGACCAACAGCCTTGTTGCCGCATTGCGCGAAGGGCGGATCGATGCCGGCATCCTGGTTACACCCCTGCAGGAGCAGGGCATCCGCGAGGATGTGCTGTTTTATGAAGAGCTTCTGGCCTATGTGTCGAAGAACCATGCGATCTACCGCAAAAGCTATGTCCTCCCGAAGGATATCGATCCCAATAAACTCTGGCTGCTCGAGGAGGGCCATTGCTTCCGCTCGCAGATCGTTAATCTCTGCGAGCTCCAGCAGCGCTCGAAAGCGGGAAGTGCCTTCGAGTACGAGGCGGGTAGTATTGAAACCCTGAGGCGGATGGTCGAGGTCAACGATGGCATTACCATCATTCCGGAATTGGCCACGCTGGAAATGACGGCAAAGCAGCAGCAACACCTGCGCCCCTTCCGCGCCCCTGCACCCATGCGGGAAGTGAGCCTGGTCGTGCACCGGCATTTCGTAAAACGCAAGCTGGTAGAGGTTTTGAAGGAAGAAGTACTCAAAGTGCTTCCCGATAAAGTGAAGAAAAACCGCGGCAAATCCGTGGTGCCGGTAGTGGGGTAGGGGGGCTTCGCGGGTTTGCGAAGTTTGCGTAGTTCGCGCTGTTCGCGAAGTTTAAGGTTCAAGAGTTAAGGAAGAGGATGCGAGGTAAAGAGTTTATCTGCGAGTTTGCGCCAAAATCCTCTGCGTTCTCTGCGCCTCTGCGCGAAAAATCCCGCCGGAGGCGGGACTTCTTTTATAAAGTTCGGTTGTAATAGGTTCGAAGCCGGTGGCTCAGGTCATTGCGGACCTGGTCGAGGAGGCCGGCGAGGATGCGGTCTTCCGTAGGCGGCTGGTCCTGGCTGCGGTTGAGCAGGGCCTTGTCGCTTTCACTGAGGGCGCGCTCATCACCGGTATAGGTGGCGAACTCGGTCTGCCAGCGGTGCTCGCCGGTAAACCGGTCGGTCCAGATCACGCGGCCCGAGCGGTCGCGCACGGTGATGAACAGGTCGCCCTGGGAGAGCAGGGTGCGGCGCGTGTTGGTGATCCTGGCCTTGACGGTGCCCATCTGCTTCACCACGGAGTCGGGTTTGTAAACGATCTCCTTGATCACAACTTCCTTCGTCACCTCCTTGGTGCTGCGCTCATCGTAGGGCTGTCCCACGGCAATGCGGCTCAGGTTCAGCTCCATCACCTGGTCGGGTTCGAAATGCTCTTTCATGCGAGCCTCCCGTTCGGTATAGAAGCGAATGAAGTCGGAGCTCAGATTATTCTCCAGGGTGCGCATCACATCGCGCTGGAAATTCTGGATCTCGTAGCTGTTGGCATAGCCATATACGCCACCCTGCTGCAGGTCGGTGATCACCACCTTGGTGGTCGCCATGTCGTAAGCCGAGTCGCGGCGGCGGCGCAGGCGGGTATCGTCCAGCGATAGCGCAGCGCTTCGTTCAGTGCCCGGTACGCCTCGCGGTAGGAGACTTTCGTGCCTTCATTCATATACTGGTTGGCCAGTTCGATATGGCGGGCCATGGCCTGGTCGCGGTACGTTTCCACGTATTCCGAATAGTCGCGGGGCGTCACCAGTTCCGAAGCGGTGGCATTGGAACGGACCACCTGGTACAGGCGCTGCAGCTGCAGGTATTCGCCATAGATGCGTTCGAAGCGATTCTCGCTCTTGCTGTTGGAGAGGATGCGGATATTGTCCTCATGCTCGTTCACGAGATAGGTGTAGGATTTCTTCACCACGTCGCGGAGACCGTAATCATTCGGGTCTTTCTGCAGCTTTTTGATGCCCAGCTGAAGCGCATCATCGTAATCACCTTTCTGGTAGGCCTTGCCGGGTGTCCGGCAGCTCTGGAAGAGGAGGAGCGCGCAGCCAAAAAGCAGGGTGTAGAGTTTAGTCATGGTTGTCGGTTTTTCTGTTGGAGCGAAAAATCGGAAAAAGGTTATTGGAGGTTTTGTGAATTGGAAGAATGTTAACAGATGGGCAGTAGGCAGTGGGTAATAGGTATTGGGTATTGGGTATTGGGTATTGGGTATTGGGTATTGGGAAATAGTGAATGACAAAGAAACAAAATGCGCTTAAAAAATGCAACTCCGCGCGTCTCCGTCTCACGTCTCACTTTTCACGTCTCACCTCTCCCGTCTTCCCCTCACTCCACCCGCTTCAGTTTCAGCTTGTTCACCGGGGCAACGATGAGCGGGAACTTCTCCACGATCACCGTGCTGGCATCGAGACCGAAGCCGCGTTCTTCCGAAAGCGAGATCTCTTTCAGCCAGAAATGAAGCTTCATGATCAGGCGCTCCATGAAGGGCAGGTCGTTGTCCTGGCTCAGGTATTTTTCCAGCACCACGAAATTGAAATCGCCAACGATGTTGGAGCGTTCGAGGCTCTCGTAGCGCGAGGTGATGTTCACCTCCCGGTTCTTCACCAGGTCTTCCACCACGGCGCGGAACATGAGGTTGATGCGCGGCTCTACCCGGAAGCCCAGCCGGAACTCAACGCGGATGATGTCATTGGGGATGATGTGGTCCACCTTGTACTCCATCGTATACGGATCATCCAGCGTGTCCACATGCACGAACCAGTAGATGTCGGCGCGCTTCGGTTTGCGGTTGAGGATCGAATACGTGATCTTATGCTCGATCTCGCGCGGGTTGTCGGCCGACGTGAGATAAACGAGGTGCGTGGCGTATTTCGGCACCGAGCGGTCGTTGCTCAGCTCCTGGATCTTGGGGATGTAATGTTCCAGCCGCACGAATTCCACGTAGCGGTTCTTGATCTTCCGGGCACGGTACCATACATACATCACCACGAACATGATGCCGCCGATGAGGAAGGTGATGTAGCCGCCGTGCGTGAACTTCTGCAGCAGGGCCACCAGGAACAGCGACTCGATGAGGATATAGGTGCCCAGGAAGAGCCAGATGTAGGCAGGCTTCACCCTCCGGAGCACGAGGAAGTTGGAGAACAGGATGGTGGTCATCAGCATGGTCACGATGATGGCGAGGCCGTAGGCCGCTTCCATGCGCTTGGACGTCTGGAAGTGTAGCACCACGAACACGCAGCCCACATACATGAGGAGGCTGAGGGAAGGGATGAAGAGCTGTCCCCGGGCCTCGGAAGGATAGCGGATCTTCAGTTTGGGCCAGAGGTTGAGGCGCATGGCTTCCGAGATCAGCGTGAAGGAGCCCGAGATCATGGCCTGGCTGGCGATGATGGCCGCAAGGGTGGCGATCACCACGCCGGGGATGATGAACCACTTGGGCATGAGGTCGTAAAACGCATTGATGCCCTGGGCGGTCTGCACCGCTTCGGTGATGGTCAGCCCGGTATAATTATGCAGGATGAAGGCGCCCTGGCCGAGATAGTTGAGCAGGAGGCAGGCTTTTACGAAGCCCCAGGAGACCCGGATATTGCCCCGTCCGCAGTGACCCAGGTCGGAATAGAGGGCTTCCGCACCCGTGGTACAGAGGAAAACGGCGCCCAGGAGCCAGAGGGCGCTTGGATAGTTCGTGAGGAATTGAACGGCGTGATGGGGGCTGAAGGCCTGGAAAATAGTGAAGTCGTCGCTCAGGTGCACGATGCCCAGCACGGCCAGCATGGAGAACCAGACGAACATGATGGGTCCGAAGGCCTTGCCGATGGAGGCGGTGCCGAACTGCTGGAGAAAAAAGAAAAGCGTGAGGATGCCGAGCACGATATAGATCACGTATTTCTCGATATCGTGGAAATAGGGGAGCTCTTTCAGGCCCTCCACTGCCGACGTGATGGAGATG
>CBHWDR010000016.1:0-14968 GCA_966112575.1 uncultured Chitinophagales bacterium | reverse complement strand
CGGTACCGGTTTTGTTGGTGTTGAAGATCACCACAGCGGTGCTGAAGCTGCGTCCGTCGGCGCTCTTCTCGATCTCGAAGCGGTCGCCAGTTTCGTTTTCCGTAACCGTCCAGTTGATCTGTGCGCGGCGGTTCACGATGTTGGCCGTGCAGGTGGTGAGGCGAACGGGGAGGGGCGCTCCGGCTGTGCCGTTGCAGCCATACGAAGTATTGTAGGTCGAGTTGTACACAAAATTGTCGAAGAAGGTCCAGGTGTTGCCGTCGCCACCGCCGGTGATGTCGAATACCAGCTTGTAAACGCCGGTAACGGGGATGTTCACAGTTACCGTTTGTGCCGTTGTAGCGCTGTTGCGGTTGAGGGTGAACGTGGAGATATAATCGGAATAGGAACCGTTAAGGCTGAGCGTGCGTACCGAAACGATCCGCTGTGCCTGGGTGCTCAGCGTGCTGCTGATCCGCACCTGGTAAGTGGCCGTGGTGCCGCTAACGAGGTTGATGAAGGGGGTGACGATCTGGCCAACATTGGAGTTGCCCTGGTTGGGGTTGCTGGTAGCGGGAACAATGGAGATGCCTTTCGCGCTGTTGATGCCATTGGTGGTGGTGAGGTCGGCGCCATAAAGGGCCCAGCAATTAGCAGTGAGCTGGGTGGCGCTGGAATAATTCTCAAACGTTTCGTTGATCGTTTGGGCAAAAAGTTGGGTGCTGCAGGCAAGGCCCACAAGTGCTGTGTACAGATGTTTCATTTCTAAGGGTTGAATGGGATTATAAATTCAGTCCCACAGAAAATTGGATGGTGGCTTGTAATTCAACGGATAGGACGGTGTGCGCGAAATGCGCGGAGGCTTCTTCGTGAGGATGTGGAGCGTAATAGAACGTACAGAGGGAAACTTGCCCGGAACTGGGCGATAGAAGAGTTTGTATTCGGTACGGTTTATTACTTAGCTTTCAACGGATTGGTAGTGCAAACGTAATAGGTGTTTTTATCTATTGCAATACCCCAAAGGTGGAATTTACGCACAACACTCCGGGAATTTACGTGATATGAATGTGTAAAGCACTGAGTTATAATTGTCCCGATCCTGAATAAAAAGGCAACTTTTCTTTTTATTTTATGTTTAATGTAGGAGAACCCGAATAAAACATGTCTGTACTGATCGAAACTGAAGCGCTCGCCAAATCTTTTCGCGGGCTCCAGGCGGTGGATGGCCTTTCTTTCCGCGTACCTGCCGGGGAGGTCTATGGCTTCCTGGGGCAGAACGGTGCCGGCAAATCCACCACCATCCGCATGCTGCTCACCCTGATCGAGCCCAGTTCGGGATCGATCCGCTTCTTCGGGAAGGACCTGAAGCAGCACCGGCAGGAGATCCTCCGGCAGGTGGGGGCCATCATTGAAAAGCCCGACCTATATAAATACCTATCGGCCTACGACAACCTGGGCATCATGGCCCGGCTCAGCGGTGTTCGTCCCACTAAGGCCGGACTGATGAAAGAGCTGGACCGGGTAGGGCTGGCCGGAAGGGAGCACGACAAGGTGAAGACCTTCTCCCAGGGCATGAAGCAGCGCCTGGGCATTGCCTGCGCCCTCATCCACGACCCGCGAGTGATCATCCTCGACGAGCCTACCAATGGCCTCGATCCCCAGGGCATCGCCGACATGCGGAACCTCATCCTCCGCCTGGCTAGGGAAGAAGGGAAAACGGTGTTCGTTTCTTCCCATCTGCTCAGCGAAGTGGAGGTGATCGCCGATTCCATGCTCATCATCGACCGCGGGCGCAAGGTGGCGGAAGGCAAGGTGGCCGAGCTGCTGCATCCTTCCGATACGCTCGTACGGGTGGAGACTTCCGATGATCGCGCGGCACGTGACCTCTTGCAGCAAAGCGCCTGGGGACCCATGCTCGTAGCAGAGACGGAACTGACGGTGCGGATGCATCGTGATGATGTGCCCGCGCTTGCCCGCTACCTGGTAGAGGAGGGGGTAGCCATCCGTTCAGTACATCCGCAACACTCGCTTGAAGCCTATTTTTTATCCCGTACAACCGCAAATCAACATGTGGCAGCTTACCCGCATCGAACTGTTTAAGATCTTCAGCAAGCCGCGCACGTATATTTCTTTCGGAGCGATCGCGGCGATCATCGTGCTGGTACAGATCGCCCTGTACGTAGATGGGGAGACCTATCTCGATTTCCTTATGAGCTCGGTAAATGCCAGCTTCAGTTTTGAAGGAAAGAAGATCAATGGCTACCTGGTCTTCTTCGTTATCCTCCAGACCCTGCTGGTGCATGTGCCCCTGCTCATTGCGCTGGTGGGCGGGGACATGATCGCCGGTGAGGCGAACATGGGCACGCTGCGCCTGCTGGTATCAAAGCCGGTGAGCCGCACGAAGCTCCTGCTCAGCAAGTTTTTCGCCACCTGTGTGTACACGCTCCTGCTGCTGACCTTCATGGCCCTCCTGGGCCTGGGGCTCTCGATCCTGCTTTTCGGCACCAGCGACCTGATGATCTTCAAAAGCGAGACCCTCGTGCTGCTCGACCGGAATGATGTGCTCTGGCGATATGCATTCGCCTATGGGTTCGCCGCCCTCTCGATGATCACCGTTGCCGCGCTTTCCTTTCTGCTTTCGGTGTTCGCCGAAAATGCGATCGGGCCGATCATCGCCGCCATGAGCGTCATCATCCTTTTTACCATTTTGACCACGATGGACATCGAGCTGTTCAACCGGATGAAACCCTACCTGTTCACCAATCATATGCTCAACTGGAAGGGCTTCTTCGACCGGCCGATCGATAAGCCGGAAGTGTTAAAGTCGGCGCTGGTGCTGGTTGGGCACATCGTTCTGTTCGTTTCTTTGGCGATCGGATTGTTTCGGAAGAAAGACATTTTGTCCTGAGAAGGGAAGAGAAGGAAAGAGGAAAGAGTAAAGAGCAAGGAACAAGGATGGATGAAAACGTAGATGGGCGAATGGCTGAGTATAAAAAAATGATATGAAGAAATTAGTGATGATCGTGGCCGTGTTTCTCTCGTTGCAGGCGGGGGCGCAAGAAGAAGCGGCGCTGGTGAACCAGGTGCGCGCGAAGCTGGACAAGGTGAACGATTACCAGGCCGAGGGCCGGATGATCATGGACGTGTCCTTTATCGATGCGCCGCCTTCGAATGTGACCATTTTCTACAAGAAGCCGAATAAGTTCAAGGTGAAAAAAGCGGGTGGCATCTCCATTCTGCCCAAGGGAGGCGTGAGTGTGAACATCGGTTCGCTCCTTGCCGGCCAGGGTGCGTATGATGTGGTGCCGCGCCCGGATACCACCATGGGCGGCGAAGTGATCAAGGTGGTGAAGTTGCTGCCGCAGGATGAGAATTCCGATGTGGTGCTCACCAAGCTGTATATCGATCCGCGCTCGGTAGTCGTGCGGAAAGCTACCGTCACCACGCGGGAGAGCGGCACCTACGACATCGATCTGCGTTATGGCAAGTACACGAGCTGGGGCCTGCCCGACGCCGTGGTCTTCTCTTTCAATACCAGGGATTACAAGCTGCCCAAGGGCATCACTTTCGAATACGAAAAAGGGGGAAAGAAACCCGAGGCCCCGAAGAATAAGAAAGGGAAAGTAGAGATCCGGTATTCTTCCTATGCGATCAATAAGGGGGTGGGTGATGAGGTGTTTCGTTGACCGTTGACGGACCACCGACCACAGACCACAGACGGAGGGTAGTTAACGATTAGCCGCGGTCAATTACGTACTGAGAACCTCATGCCCTCGAAGCGGGACATTTAACCACAAGGGTCAAAAAAAGCTCCCGCTTTCGCAGGAGCACTCTTTATTCATTATTGATCATTCATCACTGATCACTCATCATTCCTCAATCCGTTCGTCTTCCACGTTCCGCAGCACCTCGGCCGTGATCTTGCGCAAGGGGTTGCGCGTGCGGTCTTCGTAGCCGGCGCGGCGGTTGAGGATATCGAGGCATTCGAAAACAGCAGCGGTGAAAGAGGTCTCATCGGCCTTGTTCTTGCCTGCGATATCGAAGGCCGTGCCGTGATCGGGCGAGGTACGCACGAACGGCAGGCCAGCCGTGTAGTTCACCCCTTCGCCCATGGCAATGGTCTTGAACGGGATGAGTCCCTGGTCGTGGTACATGGCCAGTACGGCGTCAAAAGAGGTATAGGCGCGACGCGCAAAGAAGGCGTCTGCGGAATAAGGGCCGAAGACGAGGATGTTCTGTCCCTGCTTGGCTTCCTTGATCGCCGGCTGGATGATGCGGGCTTCTTCATCACCGATCAGCCCTTCGTCGCCGGCATGCGGGTTGAGGCCCAGCACGGCGATCCGCGGCTTGTCGATGCCGAAGTCCTTGCGCAGCGAGTTGGCCAGCAGCCGGAGCTTGGATACGATGGTTTCCTTCGTGATCTGCTGGGCGATATCTTTCACCGACACGTGCTCCGTCACCAGCGCCACGCGCAGGTTCTCGGCATAAAGGAGCATGAGCACGTCATTGGCGCCGGCAACCGCTTTCAGGAAAGGCGTATGCCCGGTAAAGTTGAAATCCGGGCCCTGTACATTTTTTTTGTGGATTGGCGCAGTGACCAGGCCCTTGATATGACCGGCCTTCAGCGCATCGGCGGCAGCAAGCAGGGCCTTCACCGCGTATTGCCCGCCTTCGTCGGTGAGCTGGCCGGGGTTGATGGCCACATCATCTTCCCAGCAATTGAAAATATTGATCTGCTTGGGGTTGATCTTGGTGAAGTCCTTAACCGTCTGGTAATTGAAGTGGGCTTCCGGGTTGGCTTTCTTATAAAAATTGATGAGCTTATTGTTGCCAAAGATCACCGGTGTGCAGTGTTCGAGGATGCGGTGGTCGGAGAAGGTCTTGATGATCAGCTCTGTGCCGATCCCATTGATATCTCCGCAGGTAATGCCGATCACCGGCTTATGTTGAGGCGTAACCATAGGAACAAAGATAGGTTCCCATGGGAGAACCGCTCACGTGGTTTTGCTATTGCGTTCGCCGCCGGGCAGGAGTAGCTTTATGCCGGATCCAATCCTGAACCGCATGAACTACCGAAACCTTCTTGCCGGCTCTTTCCTGCTGTTGTTATCGCACGGCGTTCGCGCACATGGCCTGCCACCCTTCAATGACGATGCCGCCTCGGCGATCGAGCTGGAGGTGAATACGGTTTGCGCCGGTGCGCGGGCAACACTCAGCGGGGCCACGGCTTCCGCGGGCATACCCGCCGGTTGTACCGGCAATCCCGACGATGATGTCTGGTTCCGGTTCTCGGCGCTCAAAGCTAATCCCACGATCAGCCTGAGTAACCTCGCCGGCTCGATCACCACTACCGGCGGAGGTGCGCGGATCCAGCTTTTTTCCGGCACGCCCGGCTCCCTCGTTTCGCTCGGCTGCGGCAGCAATACGCTTACTGCTGCCGGACTGACACCCGGTGTTGACTACTACCTCCGCGTTTACTCGGCCAACAATACCGCGCTCTCCGGCGCCACGTTCGATATCTGCGTTACCGACCCGCCGCCTGCGCCCGTGGTGGATTCGACCAACATCCTTTTTGATATGGACACGGTAGCCACGCAATTGGGTTTCCCCTGGGAGATCACCAATGGTCCCGACGACTCGCTCTGGATCACGGAGGCGAGGGGTTACCGCGTGCTGCGCATCAGCAATAGCCGCACGGGCGCCGATCGCGCGAAGGCGCCCCAACAGGTATTGAAAATCCCCCTAGCGAGCGGCCTGGTGAGCTTCGGCCGCAACATCGGCACCTGGCCGCAGGGTGGGATGGAAGGCCTCGCCATTCACCCCGAGTTCATGACCGACCCGGCGAAGCGCTGGGTCTACCTGGCCTATGTCTATTCGGGCACCTGCCCCTCCGGGCCTTCTTCTCCCTGTTATTTCCGGAGCAAGATCGTCCGCTGCCGTTTCTATTTTGCCTCCGATGCGGGCAATCCCACTTCGGCGCCGCAACGCGATACTCTGGTGATCCTCGATACCCTGGTCTCCAATCTTCCCGGCAGCAACGACCACAATTCGGGAAGGCTGGCCATGGGACCGGTGAAAGAAGGGCCCGACAATACCTATAAGCTTTATTATACCATCGGCGACATGGGCGCCGGCCAGTTCAATAATGCCGGCCGGACCAATCATGCACAGAACCGCGATACCTGCGAAGGCAAGATCCTGCGGCTGAATACGCAGCCCGATACCGACGGGCAGCCGGGCGCTCCCATTCATGATTACGACCGCTGGCGGCAGTGGATCCCGAACGACAATCCGTTCACGCATTCCGTCAATGGCTTGCGGACGCCGGTATATAGTTACGGGCACCGCAATGCGCAGGGGCTCACCTGGGGCAATGTCAATGGCACCTGGCGGCTCTATAGCTCGGAGCACGGCGATAAATCCGACGATGAGGTCAATATCATCCAGGCAGGCCGGAACTATGGCTGGCCGCGCATCGCAGGCTATGCCGACAACAATTATACAACGGCCGATAACAGCAGCAATGGCTACACGAAGAACGACCAGCTGGCCAGTGCCACCATCGCCTCGGAAACAGGCGCGCTGGCTTCGATGCCCGATTATCTCGACCCCGTGTTCTCCTTCTTTCCCTGGAGCGGCGCAAGGATCGAAACCATCAACACCGGGAATATTTTTACCTGGCCCACCATCGCTCCTTCGGGGCTGGAGTTTTACGGCAGCGGCGCCCTGCCCGGCTGGCAGCATTCCCTCCTCGTGCCTTCGCTGAAATATGGACTCTACCGCCTGCGTCTGAACAGCGCCGGCGACGGGGTGCAAGCCTATTCCGGTGTGACCGCCGTGGACACCTTTCCCCTGCTGCATGGCTGGCGCGTGCGTGACCTGGCGATTGCGGCCGATGGAGCCACGATCTGGGCCGTCATCGACTCGTCGGGCGCCACTTCGGGGCCCACGGGTGGTTTCAGCGGCAGCAATGGAAGTACGCGGGATGGGGGAAAGGTGCTGCGGCTCCGGGTGAAAGCCCCGGTGGTACTGGCTTCCGGCCTGGTGCGTTTCGATGCGCGGCTGGTTAATGCAGCGGAGGTAGCGCTCAACTGGAGCTTATCCGGCGGTCCGCACTACGAACAGATTACTGTGGAGCGGGCAGGGGCGGGTGGTGGCTTCCGCCAGCTGGCGGTCCTGGCCGGCGATCGCACGATGTATATCGATCCTGCTCCTGAGTATGGATACAACCGCTACCGCCTGCGGCTTTCCGATGCCTCAGGTGGCGTGGAATTCAGCCCGGTGGCGCTGGTCAATTACCTGCCCCGTGCCGTACTGCGACTGAGTCCCAACCCGGTGCAGCAAGGGCTGGACCTGCGGCTGCAGTTGCCCCAGGCCTTTTCCGTGCAGGTGCGGGTGCAGGATCTTTCCGGACGGCTGATCTATGTATCGCCGCGATATCCGGCGCGTACTTCCTGGTCGATGCAGCTCGATGCAAGTGCCTGGCCGAACGGGTTGTATCAGGTTTCTGCATGCAGTGCGGACGGCTGCATCCTGGCCTCCGGAACGGTGATTAAAAACTGATTTGGGAGCCCTGTCCGGAAAATTATTTTCCATTTTTTTCGACTGCTTAGGAATAAGCACTTAGAGCTTTGGCATAGAATCCATTACCTGCGTATAAGTCCCTCGTAATCCTCTATTGGCGCGTGTTTCAGCCGGTTCTACCTTCCTGTTGACATCCGGTTGCTACATGGTAATCAGATGTCAGGATAAGGGTTTTCGAATAGATGTTTTTGGTAGAACCTTGCATTTTTAAGTAAAAACGCTCATTTTCGCATTAGAAATCCGTTTACCTGTTGAAAGCCGGTCTTCCTGCGCTCCTGCACGAACTGTCTTCCCTCCAGATCTACGGTATTTCGAATCAGCTACCCTGACACCACTCGAATATCCTGTTCAAGACCAACCGTCCAACTATGAAAAAATTTGTACTCCTTGCGGGTATACTCGGGCTGTTCAGCGTAAGCGCGATCGCACAGTGTACCAACGTAACCCTCAACTGGGATTACCTCGATTATTTCCCATTTACCGGTAACTACACGAGTTCTGCCGGCTATCTTCCATCAAACACGTTCTCCCGGACCCAGCACTTTGCCTTCGGCAGGCAGCGACTCACCATCGTGCATAATTTCAGCGATGCGAACGTGTTCGGTGAGAATGGCACACATACCGGTGAAGCGGGTTCTTATGGCACCGGTGAGGATATCAACTACACGGGCAACGGTACGATCACCTTTACCTTCGATGCCGAAGTATCCAACCTGAAGTTCAGCGTCTACGATCTGGATGGCAGCCAGAGCCTGGCCGTGTCTGCAGCCAACGCGGCGAGCAGCAGCCAGACAATTACGGTTGCCAAGTCCAATGCTTCGTCTACCCTGGCGATCCTTGGTTCGGGAACAACCGCACCAACCGTGACATCGGCACTGGTCGGCAATACCAGCAACAGCAGTACGCTCTCCACACTGAACATCGATGTTGCCGGTCCTGTAAAAACGGTCACCTTAACCTTTTCGGGTACAGCGGGTGATTTCTGGATCTCGGATATTACGGCTTGTGCTTCCGCTTCTTTCCCTGCCACTTATTATTCCGTGTCGCAGCCCTATACCGGTATGCCGGGTTATGTACTGCATGCTTTCGATAACAGCGTTTACGCGGTCAATCCGGCCAATGGAAAGACCAAGTTGTTGTTCACCGACCCGACGGACCTGGGTGGTACCACGAATATCAACTCGATGGCTTATGATCCCTATAAGCGCGTGCTTTATTATGTGTACAGCCTGACGGCAACGCCGGGTAACAACCGGATGCTCCAGAAATATGATTTCAATACCAAGACCATCAGTACCGTGCTTTCCGATATCACCTCTACCACCTATGGAACGGGAGTTGGTATCCCGGTGGTGACCAGTACTTCGGGCAACGCGGTATATGGCGGCGGTGTGGAGTCCGGTGCGGCTGCTTTCTACGATGGTTCGCTTTACCTGGGTATCGAAACCTCGAATAAGGGAAGCTCGGGTCCTTTGCGTACATCGAGCCGGGAAGCCGTGATCTGGCGGATCGATTTCGATGCTTCGAACGTTCCTTACCAGGCCAGCCAGGTATGGGCAGTGCCCATCGACAACGGAAGTGGTACCCTGCTTCACGACTGGTCGGATTTTGTAGTGAACAACGGTGTGCTTTATGATTACGACGGTGCCGGTACCACTACGCAAACAAATATTTACCACACGAACCTGGTCAACGGCAACACGACCAACTACCCGACGCCTGCCGGCTTCACGCCCGGCCAGCCGACGGTGGATTGGAATGGTGTGCTTTACCAGATGCATGCTATCAGCCCGGGTACTGTACCTTATATCGCTCCCTACAATATGAACGGAACGATCGGTACCCGTACGAACCTGACATCAACACCGATGTTCACGCCTGCGATCCCGAGTCTTGGTGATGCGGCGGAAGCCTTCCGCCCGCTGGTGGACTTCGGTGATGCGCCGGCCAGCTATGACCCGGTAGCTACGGCACCTGCGATCCATGAAGAAGATGCCAACCTGCGGATCGGTTCGAGTATGGACGTAGAATGGCTTACGCGCGGACAGAGCACGCTGGCAAATAATGACAACTTTGACAATGGACTTGCCTATGTGCCTACGTTCAGCCCGATCAACGACCAGTACCTGCTCCAGGTGAGCGTGTACAACAACACGGGCGCCAATGCTACGCTGATCGGCTGGCTCGACTTTAACGGCAACGGTGTATTCGATGCGACGGAAGGCCGCTCGGTGACCGTGCCTTCCAATGCCAGCCCCCAGAATGTGTACGTCTATTGGTCCGGCGCGCTCGGTTCCACCTTGCCGAATGCATCATATACCTATCTGCGCCTGCGGATCACTTCTTCGTCGAACGGCATGACCACTTCCAATGCCAGCGGCTATTTCGCCAATGGCGAAGTGGAAGACTATCGTGTGTTCGTGAATGCCTATCCGCTTCAGACCACCTTGCTGACCTTCGACGCGCAGCGCACGCAATCGAAGAAGGTTGAGCTCAACTGGACCACCGCTGCGGAAAAAACCGGTGTCCGTTATGAACTGGAACGCAGCGCCGACGGCCGCAACTGGACGGTGATCAACCGCCAGGCCGGCGCGTCCCTGCCGCGCTACACTTATATCGACGGGCAGCCCCTGCCGGTGGACTATTACCGACTGCGCATGATCGCCGCCGATGGCGCCGTAAGCCTGAGCGAGGTTCGAAAGATCCAGCTCAATGCCGATGCCGAACTCCTTACCTATCCGAACCCTGCACGGGAAGTGCTCCATATCCGTTTCACAAGCGAGCTTTCCGCTTCGGCCGAACTGCGCCTGGTGGATGTCTCCGGACGTGTGGTCTATCGCACTACGGTAAACATCCAGTCGGGACAAAACGCCCTGTCGGTACCCATGGACCGCAAATGGCCGGAAGGCATGTACACACTCGTGCTGCACAGTCCTGAACGCACCAGCACCCGCCAGGTGATGTTCAAGAAGCCCTAGAAAAACCAAAACCATCCAATATCAGAACTATGTGCATTAACCGACTCGCATGGGTATGGCTGTTCCTGATCGCCTGCTCTGTAACCAACGCCCAGGAAGTGTATTCAAAAGTGAAGATCTTCGCGCCCGAAGAACGCGAAGCGAGGGCGCACCTGCTCGGACTTCTCGAGATCGATCATGCCATGCCCACCCGGGATGGCGCCCTGGTAACCGAGATCAGCGCTTCGGAGCTGGCCCGTCTCCGGCAAACGCCTTACCGCTTTGAAGTAGTGGTTCCCGATGTGCGGAAGCGGCTCGATTCCCTTAACGAAGAATTCTTCCGACGTTATCCGACGCCGGAAGCCCGCGTCGCTTTCGAACAGCCCGGAAGCAACGTCAGCTCCATTATACAGACACCCGCCGCCTTCCAGGTCCAGTCGACCTTTGGCGGTTATTATTCCTATACACAGATGGTGACCGCTATCGACAACCTGGTAGCGGCCTATCCGACGATCGCTTCCAAGAACTCGGTGGCAACCACTGCCGAAGGACGTACTGTTTGGGCGGTGAAGATCTCCGACAATGTGGCCACCGATGAGCCCAATGAACCGGAGATCCTCTATCTCGGCCTCCAGCATGCGCGCGAAGCGATCGGCGGATCGAGCATGATCTTCTTCATGCAATACCTCTGCGAAAGGTATGCGGCTAACGATACCCGGATCCGCAACCTGGTGAACAACCGCGAATTTTATATCGTGCCCTGCTTCAACCCCGATGGCTGGGAATACAACCGCACATCGATGAGCGGCTCACCCGGCGGTGGCTGGAGAAAGAACCGCCGCGCCAACGCAGGCGGTACGTTCGGCGTGGACCTGAACCGCAACTGGGGTGTGGACTGGGCCAACTGTTCAGCGCCGATCTCCGGCCCGGTTACTTCCTGCGGCAGCGCCACGACTTCAGCCGACACCTACTGGGGCACCAGCGCCTTCTCCGAAGCAGAGACGGCAGGAATGCGTGCTTTTGTGCAGGCCCGCCGTTTTGTTGCAGGCTTCGACCAGCATGCTTACGGACCTTATTACTCGCTTCCCTTCGGGCGCAAGAGCTTGCATACCATGCCGCAGAAAGGTGTGGACTTCTATACGGCTATCCCCGCGCTCATGGGTACCTATAATGGTATGCGCGCCGCTGACTCTTATGATGCCCTCGCTTATGAAGTGGCCGGCGGTTTCAAAGACTGGATGCTGATGGGTAATATCGGCACCGGCACCAAGGACACCGTATGGGCCATGACCGGCGAAGGCGGTGCCGGCGGAGGCAGCGGTGGCACCTACAGCGACTTCTGGGCGCCCGCCAGCCAGATCGTGTACCTTTCGAAAGGCATGTGTTACCAGAACCTTCAGCTTGCATATGCTGCCGGATCGTACGTAGACATACAGGACGCCAGCGATATCAATCTTACTTCGCTTACGGGTAACCTCAGCTTCAACCTGCGCCGGATCGGCTTGGGCAACGACCCGGTGACGATCACGCTAACCCCCCTGGAGAATATGCAGGACGTGGAAGGCCCGATGGTGATCAACAGCATGACCTATTACCAGAACTACACGGGTAATATGGCCTATACACTTTATCCCGGAACGCCGGCCGGTACCCGCATCCGCTTTGCCTGGCAGGTCTCTACGGGTGGCTATACCTATTCGGATACCGTGACGAAATTCTACAACGGCACCTCGCTGTTCTTCGATAATATGGAAGGCACGTTCGGCACCAACTGGACGAATACCGCCACTGCAACAGCAAGCGGTTTCGGATACAACTATGCAACCGGCAGCTTCGTGTTCACCACTTCGGGTGGCTACAATTCCACGAAAGCGCTTTCGGAATCCGCTGCTGGCACCCGCTATACCGGCTCTTCGATCCGAATCGCGCAGTGCAATTCCACTTTCAACATGACCGGCTCCACCGCGGCTTACCTTTCTTTCTGGATTCGCCATCGGGCCGAAAACTTCCGAGATCGGCTCCAGATCCAGGTTTCCACGAACGGAACCACCTGGGTACCCCTGGAGGCAAACACGACGGTTGAAGAGCCCGGCACCGTGGATGATGCCACGATCAATGGACAGCCTTCCTTTACCGGCATCCGTGATTACTGGACGCGCGAGCTGGTGGACCTGAGCGGGTACCTGAACGCTTCCGCCCTGCGTTTCCGCTTCGTCTTCATGTCGGATAACGATCCTTCCAGTTTCGCTTTTGAAACGGATGAAGGCTTCTTTATCGATGATGTCCGTCTTGCCCGTACCACCGCACCGCTCACCATCCTGCCCGTGCAGTACCTCTCATTCTCGGCACGCCTGCAGAATGATAATTCCGTGCAGTTGCTTTGGGATGCGCGCGTAGATAACGAGCACGACCATTTTATCGTGGAGCGTTCGCTCGATGGCAACCGGTTCACGGCGATCGGGCGGGTGAACGGCAGCACCGCACCTTTCAGCTTTATCGATACCGACCCGGTAGTGGGCAATAATTTTTACCGCATCCGTCAGGTAGACCGCAACGGCGCCGTACACTACAGTGCCATTCGCAAGATCGCATTGCGCAACAGCCGCGTGACCCTGATCTATCCCAACCCCGTGAAGGAAGGATTGCAGGTCCAGGTGCGCAACCGTCAGCCCGAGCGTCTCGTATTTGAACTCGTAGATGCGCAGGGCCGCACAGTACAAAGTTTCCAGAAGCAGATCACACCGTCTGCCGGAACGATCACCATCAATATGAGCCAGTTGCCTGCGCAGGTTTACCTGCTCAACGTGCGCACATTGAATGGTGAATTGATCAGCTCCGAGCGGGTCATGAAACAATAGTTTTGGTCGTCGCTGACTTATGCATGAACGCTCCCGCAAGGGAGCGTTTTTTTGTATAGATATAACCCGAGGTTTTAGGATGTGCCTAACCGATAGCTTGTAGTTATAACCTGCAGCAAAGGATGTGATCCGTATCGCGGACGAACTGTTCCTTTGCTGCAGAATGCAGCCGGAACAAGGGTTCCGGAGTCCAAATACTCGAGTCTCATTACGCTGTCCCGGCCCTTGTTTCCACAAGGGCCTTTCTTTTTTTGTCCCGTCTGCTTGTCCTGTTCAGAAGAATTGTAGACCGGCGGTAACATGCATCAACAGAGTTGGAATCAGTGAAAGGAATTTTAATAAAAGTGGTATGTGCATTCAACTTTTTTGCAATGTTCCCTGTTAGTGGAGGAAAACACGAAATATGAAACACATGTTGTGGAAAACACTTGGCCTTGCAGCCCTCAGCCTCGTATTCACTTCCTGCGATGACGACAACGACAGCTCGGCCCAGCCGCAGGCGAACGTTATGGTCGTGCATGCTTCTCCGAATGCACCTGCAGTGGATGTGCGCATCAACAATAACGTCGCGCTGACCAACGTGGCTTATCCCGCCAACTCCTCTTATGCGGCCGTGAATGCCGGCACCACTAATATCAAGGTATCACCCACCGGCACCACTACCTATGTGATCGATGCCAACGTGAACCTAATGGCCAATACCAACTACTCTGTTTTTGCCATCGACTCCGTGAGCAAGATCAAGGCAGCCGTGGTATCTGATAACCTCACCGCACCTGCGGCCGGCAAGTCGCATGTACGCTTCTTCCACTTCAGTCCCAATGCACCGGCTGTGGACATCGTGGTACAGGGCGGACCTACCCTGTTCGGCAACCGCGTATTCAACGACCAGGGCACGAACGCGAACCTGGCGGGATTCACACCGGTGGATGCGGGTACGTATACTCTGCTCGTTCGTCTGGCCGGTACGCAGACCACCGTGCTGACCGTGCCCAATGTGATGCTCACGGCCGGCAAGATCTACACCGTGTTTGCGCGCGGCTTCGTTGGTGGCACCGGGGCGCAGGCACTCGGCGCCCAGATCATTGCCAATAACTGATCTTACAGATCCTCATAAGCAGTTGTGGCCCCGGTTTCTACCGGGGCCTTTTTTTCGGGCTACCTTCGCCACATGTACACGCTGAAGAAATCGCTGGGGCAGCATTTCCTGAAAGATGAGAATGTGTGCCGGAAGATCGTGGCGGCGCTGCAGCAACGGCCATTCGGGCAATTGCTGGAAGTTGGGCCGGGTGGGGGAGCGTTGACCAAATACCTGATTGAATTGCCCGGGATCCGGTTTCAGGCCGTGGAGATCGACGATGAGAAGGTGGCCTGGCTGAAGAAGACCTACCCGGTGCTGGAGGACAAGATCATTCACCGGAGCTTCCTGGATATCGACTGCCCCTACGAAGGGCCCTTTACCGTGGTGGGGAATTTCCCCTATAATATTTCCACCCAGATCCTGTTCAAGATCCTCGACTGGACGGGCCAGGTGGAAACCGTTATCGGCATGTTCCAGAAAGAAGTGGCCCAAAGCGTAGCGGCAGGAGA
>CBHWDR010000015.1:0-15041 GCA_966112575.1 uncultured Chitinophagales bacterium | reverse complement strand
TCAACGAATACGCCCAGAAAGCCGACCGCATCCACTCGGTGCAGCAGCTCCTGAAAGCCTACACGATGTTCGACAAGGACGTGGAGTACGTGGTGCTCGACGGACAGGTGAAGATCGTGGATGAGCAGACCGGCCGTATCCTCGACGGACGCCGCTATTCCGACGGCCTGCACCAGGCGATCGAGGCGAAAGAGAACGTGAAGATCGAAGCCGCGACGCAGACCTACGCAACCGTGACCCTGCAGAACTATTTCCGGATGTACCACAAGCTTGCGGGCATGACCGGTACGGCCGAAACGGAAGCCGCGGAGCTCTGGAGCATTTACAAACTGGATGTGGTCAACATCCCCACGAATATCCCCATCATCCGTAAGGATCAGCAGGACCTGGTGTACAAGACCAAGCGCGAGAAGTTCGGCTCGGTGATCGAAGAGATCGAAGCGCTGCGCAATGCAGGCCGCCCGGTGCTGGTGGGTACTACCTCGGTAGAGGTGAGCGAACTGCTCAGCCGCATGCTCACGGTCAAGAAAGTTCCGCATAATGTACTGAACGCCAAGCAGCACTCCCGCGAAGCACAGATCGTTGCCGAAGCCGGCCTCGCCGGCGCGGTGACCATTGCCACCAACATGGCCGGTCGGGGTACCGATATCAAGCTCGGACCCGGGGTGAAGGAAGCGGGTGGCCTGGCCATCATCGGTACGGAGCGCCACGAGTCGCGCCGTGTGGACCGCCAGCTGCGTGGCCGTGCCGGCCGCCAGGGCGACCCCGGTACCTCGCAGTTCTATGTATCGCTGGAAGATGACCTGATGCGCATGTTCGGATCGGAGCGCATCGCCGGCCTGATGGACCGCTTCGGTTACAAGGAAGGCGAGGTGATCCAGCACTCGATGATCACCAAGTCGATCGAGCGCGCCCAGAAGAAAGTGGAAGAAAACAACTTCGGCATCCGAAAGCGCCTGCTGGAATACGATGACGTGATGAACAAGCAGCGGAACGCCGTTTACGACCGCCGCAACCACGCCCTGTTCGGCGAGCGCCTGGCGCTGGATATCGATAATGCTTTCTCGGTAGTAGCCGAAGACCTCGTTGCCGGCCACCGCGAGCGTGAAGATTACGAAGGGTTCCGCCTCTCCTGCATCGTGACCTTCGGTCTCGACACGCAGATCGACGAAGACACCTTCCGCAAGACGGAGATCAACAAGCTGGTTGACCAGCTCTATTCCGAAGCAATTACCAATTACCAACGTCATAAGGACAGCATCCGCGAAAACGCGGTGCCCGTGTTCCGCAATATCCGCCAGACCCAGGGCGGGCATATCGAGAACGTGGTGGTGCCCTTCACCGATGGCCGCAAGGGCATCAACGTGCTGACCAACCTCGATAAGACCGTGGATACCGAAGGCAAGGAGCTGGTGAACGCCATGGAGCGCAACATCACCCTGGCCATCATCGACGACAGCTGGAAAGAGCACCTGCGCGCCATGGATGACCTGAAGCAGAGCGTGCAGACGGTGTACCTCGAGCAGAAAGACCCGCTGGTGGTGTTCAAGGTGGAAGCCTACGACCTCTTCAAGCGGATGAGCACGGAAGTGAACCGCGAGATCGTTTCCTTCCTCTGCCATGCCAACCTGCCCGAGCAGGAGCAGCAGCCGCCGATGCAGGAAGCCCGGGTGCAGCGTACCGACATGAGCCAGCTGCACGCCAACAAAGAGGAGATCGATGCCGCAGGTGAGGATTATGCCGCCAATGAAAAAGACTACTACGACCCTTCCAGCCCGGCGGGCAACGTGGCCGTGCGCCAGGATCCCGTTAAGGTGGGTCCGAAGATCGGCCGAAATGATCCCTGTCCCTGCGGCAGTGGCAAGAAGTACAAGAACTGCCATGGAAGGGATGCGGTGTAATGAGCGAATTCGAGTATGAGTGAATTCGAGAATGGGTCGTTTGACTTCGACGTTTATTTCAATAGATTTTTTTTGAAAAGCCCCGCTCCGCGGGGCTTTTTGCTTTTATGGGTTTGTTGGTTTCAGGAGTGACATTACAAAATGTATAATTGTAATTTGTTTATAGTCAAATATTATAAGATTTAGTCGTATTTGAGTTATTGCGTATATTTATGTGTTGGCTGCAAAGCGAAACAACCAAAACAATGAGAATATTCTTGAGTTCAACTGCCTATGACCTTCTAGATATTAGAGCAAAACTAGTTGACTTGCTAACCAAGCGAGGACACGAAGTAATATTTCATGAAAGCCCCACATTTCCAGCTAAAGTAGATTTACATTCCCATGATCAGTGCGTCCTTGCAGTCGAAAGCTGTGACACAATCGTCTGCATTATAGATAAGCGATATGGCGGTTTATACGCCGGAGAAATTCTTAAGGGTCAAAAACCAATAAAAATATTGATTAACGGAAAGGATGCAAAGGGTGAGCGATTAAAAGAGGAGGTTGAGATCCCTATTGAAAAACAAAGTATCACCTGGTGCGAACTTTATAGGGCATATTCCTTAAATAAAGCAGTCATCACTTTTGCAAGGCAGAGAACTATGGATGAAAAAGAAACAAGAAGACATAATCAGTATTTAAAAACATTTAGACCAGCCTATGCAGAAAAGAATGAACTTTTCGATTTTATTGATTGGATTACAAAACAAAAAAGGAACAATTGGATTATTCCGTTCAATACTATTGTTGATTTTGAGGCCAAGCTTGAGACCTATATCAGCGAGTATGAAAACATTCGATTAAAAACCACTGCTAGCAAGCAACAGCTAACAAAGAAGATTTGTATTATAGTGGAAGGAGAAATAGATAGACTTGTTGTGCAAAATTTAATTAGAAAGTCAAAGATTAAGGGAGATTTCGTGATTATCCCCTCCTATGGCAAGTATAGAATATTACAAAACTTAAATGAATATATAAGGCCATTTGCTGAGTCATTTGACCATGTTGTGGTATTAGTTGATACTGATGCAGTTTCATTGGAACAGATGGAAACCTTTACAGAAAATGTCAATCAGTTGAGAGAAAACTTAATCCGAAATAACGTAACAATTTTTGGTGCAAATCCCGAAATTGAAGCTTGGATTGTTGCTGGCCTTGATGAGTCAATATTCAGACATTACGAGGGTTTAGTAGATAAGCAAACCTTTGTAGAAATCTTCGGTAAATCAACAATTGAGAACGTAAGATCCTTAATGAAGAAATATAATATAGCCCAAGCAATACAGATAAGTCCAGATCTCTCAGATTTTGTAGGAACACTCAGAAGCCTTGCTTTCATAGATAAGCAGGCACTTGCCTAAAGGCCATGCAGCCAACATGGTATTTAGGAAATAGCGGCTAAAGAACAAGTGTTGAGCAATTGGAATACTATTAAACTATAGTAATAAATTTTAGCCTATGGGCATAGAGTTCCGCTACAGCAGAAATACCTGAACCGTTACCAGTAAGCCTAAGAGACGAAACCACTAAAACAAACAGACGACTAAAACCCTAATCTAAGTAACCCGACTAACCATTTTACAAATGACCAACAAACAGATCATATTTTAAGTGTATAGTCAATTCAAGATCTATGGATTTTAAACCTTGCATAAGCGAAAAATTCTTAGACCTCTTTTACAAAGAGATTGAATGTGATGTGCCTGATACCAATTCAAAACTCAACCTGCATATTCTAAAAATTGAGAACAACCAGTTTTGCTATGATGAACTGATAAAGCAATTGGGAAACCACATGATTCCCTTTGCCTTGTCAAAAAAAGAAATCAATGAATTTGAAAAAGACCAACGCTATTTCGAACTCGTAGAAAAAGCTGCATCAAAGTTCAGAGATGCCAATGTAAATGAAGGCGAAGCAGGTGAATTGCTTTTGTTCTGCTTTTTAGAATCACATCTGAAAGCCCCAAAAATTCTGACAAAGTTAGAAATCAAACTGTCGTCAAACGACTATGCCAAAGGTTCTGATGGGATTCATTTGCTTGAGTTGGCCCCTAAAAACTACCAACTCATTTTTGGAGAATCTAAACTCGAACAAAGCCTGACAACTTCAATTTCTCATGCCTTCAAGTCAATCCACGATTTTCTAACAAGAAAAAGGAACAACATTCATGATGAGATTGGACTAATCAATTCGCAATTGTGTAAAGAGGCATTTGATGAAGACCTCTATCAGTTTTTAAAGTCGGTTATCATGCCTAAGGCAAGTGATACCGACCCAATCGTAAAGAACAATGCCTTTGCCATCTTCGCAGGCTTTGAGATTGACCCAACTTGGGAGGAAAGACGGTTGAGCAACGATAAATTTTTGGTTTTGGTTAAATCCAAAATCAAATCCGAAGTAGAGGGCAAAATGAACCACATCAAAAAAAAGATTGAAGAATACAAGCTTTTCAACTATACCTTTTACGTTTATGTATTCCCGTTCATGAAACTGGATGAAACAAGAAAAGAAATCATAAAGAAAATAACACGGGGCGAATAATGATAGAACGCTTGGCCAATGATGTTTTGCAAGATGAATACTTTATTAAGCTCAATAATAAAGCGGCAAAACTGTTGGCTAATAATTTATTTTCCGAAGATGGCAGAAGCACAAAACTGACCGAAAAGGAATTAAATGACACACTTCGATTTGCCGACATCCTATCAAATTCTAAAAACCCAAAAGCAAGAAACAAGGCATACCAACTTATTACCTTGCTCAATGAGGATTACAAAGCAAATCCTTACTACCAGACTTTCTCACATTCTGTATTGGCAAAACTGGGCAACTTTCCTGGCATCGAGTTCTTAAAGAATGAAAATAACAGTTCTGAATTACCCTTTGATAGAGAACTTGAAAAGAAAGTCAAAGAGTTTATTCAAGCCGTTCCCGATACAGAAGATTTAGTTTTTACCGATTCACAATTTGAACTTTACAAGAAGATAAGTGGCTCGAAACATTTTAGCTTTTCAGGCCCGACATCAATGGGCAAATCGTTTATCATTAAATCATTCATTAGAAAAGTAGTTGGCAACAAACCGCCTGAGAATATTGTCATAATGGTTCCGACCAGGGCTTTGATTAATCAATTTTCCATAGACCTGAACAAAGAACTCAAAGATGTTTTGGAGCATTACAATTACACGGTAATAACCAATTCTAATGTTTCTGAATTGCCATCCACAGAACAGCATTACATTTTCGCGCTAACTCCTGAACGACTTTTGAGTTATTTGTCACAAAAGAAAAATCCAATCATTGCTTATCTGTTCATAGATGAAGCCCATAAATTGGCAGCAGAAAAAGATAGTCGGGCAGTAACCGCATATTCAGCTATTTCAAAAGCATTACGAAGAAACCCAAACCTGAATTTATATTTTTCTTCACCCAATGTTTCAAATCCTGAAGTGTTTCTTAAACTGTTCAAAAAAGATGAGAAGCAATTTTTTAGAACAATAGAAACACCCGTTTCTCAGAATCTGTTTTTTGTTGATTTGGTTGAGAAACGAGTTACACACTATCTGGACAATGGGAATTACGAGTTTGAACCGAAAATCGTAACAAAGGCAGAAACGATTTTTGATATACTCTCAGCAATTGGTAGCGAAGAGAGCAACATTGTGTATTGCAGTTCGAGATTTGATGCAATTGATAAGGCTGCCAAACTGTTTGAGAAAAATCGGGATAAACAAGTTGAAGTTTCTAAAAATGTAAGAAAGGTCATTCGACAAATTAGAGGCTACATTCACAAGGATTACTATTTAGGAGAATTTCTGAATGGGGGCATTGGATATCATTTTGGCAACCTACCTCAGATAATACGAAACAAAGTTGAAGGACTTTTTAAAGAAAGAGAAATCAACTATGTGTTTTGCACATCAACACTTTTGGAAGGTGTAAACTTACCGGCTAAGAATGTATTCATTCTGAACAATAAAAACGGCAGAAATAGCTTTCAACCAATCGACTTTTGGAATCTAGCAGGGCGCGCAGGACGACTTAAGCATGAACTTTCAGGAAATATTATTTGCCTAAAAGAAACAGAAAAAGACTGGAAAAAATATGAATCTCTTTTAGACGGTGATGCAGAAATTAAACTCAATCCTTCGGTTGAAAACTACATAGACAAAAAGCTAAAGAAAATTGAGCAAATTCTGAACGAAAATCTTGATATAAAAGGCGAAACAGAAAGCATTAAAGAGATATTGGAATACATTGCTAACATAATAAGTATTGACACACTTGAAATTGAACGAGCAAATTACAACAGTGAGATTATAAAAAAGCTTATTACCGACAACAACGAAGCTATAATTGAGTTAGCAAAAAAGAAAAACGGAAAGATTGATGTTCCCTCAAGCGTTCTGAATACTAACAATTCAATCAAACTCAAAATCCAGAATGAAATTTTCATTGCTTTAAAAAAGCAGGCCAAATATCCAGCAGCTATTAAATTGCCAAATAGACTGACTTATGAAGTGTGCCAAGAGTGGCTACATAAATTCTATACCATGTTCCATTGGGCAACAGAGGAAAAGAAGTTTAAATCTAAAAATCAACTTGACTATTATGCTGTGCTAATGAATCAATGGATCAATGGAGTTTCGTTAAACCAAATCATTAATGAATCTATTGCTTACTACAATCGCAAAGGGAGTACACTAATGGTCGGTTACAAAAACGGAAAACCATCCTATGAAGAGTTCGACAATGGCAAACACCATATCAATGTTTTGATTGGAAATATCATCGATGATATCGAAAGTGTTCTTCGATTCATATTTGAAAAATATTTCAATAACTATTACGCCATGCTTGTTGAAATACTAGGTGAGGAGAATGCAGGCGTAAACTGGGCGACCTTTTTAGAATATGGAACTCAAAACACTATTGTGATTGCATTAGAGAACTACTGTCTTTAAAGACACTCCGCAGATTACATTTACAAGGAGTTTAAAGACTGTCTGAAAATCGAAGGTGATAAACTAATTGAAATCAATATTATAAAACTTAAAAACAGGCTTGGCAAAGAAGAAATTGAGTATGATGAAATCAGTTCAATATTGTTTTAAGGTAAAACGCCTACCTACAGGTGTAAGCATATCTGCAAGCTTAAACGAGCCAAAGCATAGTCCAAAGCTTGCAGAAGAGCTTCCACCTTTCCCACACAAAAAAATTTCCTCCCCTTCTGAAGATTAAATATGCAACAGCACAGACCGAGAATGAGCAAATTCGAGAATGTGTTGCCCTCAGTTCCGATTACTCCAATAAATTTCACCCCCGGCTTTGCCGGGGTTTTCTTTGGAATCGTATCTTAAGGGCTAAGAATGAAATCTATGCGCTCCGTATATCTTCCGCTTGCTTTACTATTGTTTGCTTTCGGCCATAACGACGAGGCGAAGAAGCCGGTGGTGGTCTGGCAGCCCTCGCACCAGACCGATACG
Organism: uncultured Chitinophagales bacterium; assembly: GCA_966112575.1. Lineage (GTDB taxonomy): Bacteria > Bacteroidota > Bacteroidia > Chitinophagales > Chitinophagaceae > Flavisolibacter. The sequence goes on along the minus strand of CBHWDR010000015.1, from coordinate 7,611 downwards.
GGGAAAGATTTCAGTGAGGCGGCCGTGTGCAACGGGATCGCCGAGGCCGCGATGGATACCCGTCCGAAATTTAAAGAGTACAAGGTCTGGAGCCTGGGGCAGGAAGGCCTGCATCATGCCGACGTGGGCAGCAATACCAAGGTCGAGCATACCTCGGCGGTGATCGACGGGAAGCTCTCGGGTTATGCCTGGGAGCTGCAGGAGTCGAACAAGCACAACCCGGAGGTCTTCATTGCCCTGCACAACAACGGGGGCACGAAGCGCCACGCGGTTTGGGGCTATATCCATTACGGGGATGCCCATGAAGCTGAGAACCGGATCCTGGCCGGGAGGCTGGCCAGGGCCATTGCGGCGGTCAGCGGGATGGAGAACCGCGGCGTACTGCTCGACAGCACCACGGGCCGCAACGATTACCGCTGCAGTTCCACGGGGAAGCTCTCCTTCTATTCGCTCGATGAACATGTCAACAAGGCGCCGTACCGGGTATTGATGGAGATCGGCGACAACGAAGCCAGTTATGCCTATCTGAAGAACCCCGAGAACCAGAAGAAGATGGGCGAAGCGATCAAGAAAGAGCTGGCCCTCTGGCTGTCGGAACGGAAGAAATAACACGAACTGCCACCATGTATACCAAAACGATTATGAGCCTGATCGCCCTGCTGCTGGGCCTAGCGGTTCGCGCACAGGAAGAAGCACCGGGGATCCGCAACCTGACCAAGATAACGGTTTTCAGCCCGGGCATCAGCTACGAAGCGCGTACAGGAACCGATCAAATCCTGCGTGGCCATGCTTTTGCCGGTGTGGGCCTCTCCTATTCCTTCTCCTCCAACCTCGGATCCAATTTCGAAATTGAAGTCAACCCGGGCATCGGCCTCCAGTACCGGTTTTACTACAATGCGAAAGCCCGTGCAGCCAAAGGCAAGCGTACCGGGAACAACAATTTGAACTACGTAGCCGGTTTTTCCCAACTGACACTTTCGAAAGCGTTGGTGACCGACTCGGGCAATGAAGTGCAGCCAGACGGCCTTCGTCCGGTTACCAGCATCGGCGCCGTCTGGGGCATCCAGCGCAATTATCCCAAGCATTTCAGCCTCGACCTGAGTGTGGGCCCCGGCATTTATTTTACCCGCGCTGAATACGACCTGGGTGGACCTGCCACGATCCGGGAAACGATCTCCAATTTTACCCTGGTCGGTGAGCTGACGCTGGGATTTTGGCTAAACGGCAACAGGAAGAAATGATCCATCAACCTTAATTTTAAGCAAAAGCAGATTCCATGTTGACGCCAGGGTTCTTGATCCTCTTCGCCGTTGCCGCAATCGTTATTTATGCGCTTCGCAAGGAAGGCAAGTTGGGAATTGGCGCGCCTCCCCAACGATACGCGAATATGGAAGACCGGTATCGGGCCCAGCGCAAAGAGCGGCAGGATACGATCGACGCCATCCTGGATAAGATCAACCGCCGGGGCGAAGGCAGCCTCACCAAAAAAGAACGGGAATTACTCCAAGAGCATTCCCGTTCCCTTAAATGATTCCGTTTATTTATTCCGCCAGCACCTTGATCAGGGTACCGCTGCGAACCGTGTCCGTAAGGGCCAACTCGTTGAGCAGGGCCACTTCCTGTAAGCGGTTGTCGGGCACGCCATAGCTGCGCAGAAGTTGCGAAAGGGTACCACTCTGCTGCACCGTGCGGATGCGGATCCGGGTTGGCTTCTTATTCAGCTTGGTCGCATCCGTAAGCGTACGGAAGCTCTGGATGCTGCTGTTGAATGTGGAGGTATAATTCGGAAAATCGGCTGCAGTGGAAACGCCCATCAGCAGGTAGACCGAATTCTCAAACTCAATGAAATAGGCCATGACGCGCACGGGGTTGGCCGAAGGCTGCTGTCCCTGCTGGGGCTGCGGATCACCAACGAGGGCCAGGGCCCGGAGACCGTTGACGGTGGTCTGCTGCGATTCCACCACGCGCAGGTTGTATTGCTGGGTGAAGGCGGTTGCGGCTTCCTGCGCCGTCTTTCCCGCACCGGCGGTGAGGATCATCAGGGCCTTGCCATCGGGCGCGGCCAGCTGCACCTGCTGCGGGGTATTCTGGTAATTCCAGTTCGTGGGCAGGTTCCACTGGAAGCGGAGCACGGGGTGATAGAATACATTGTTTTCACGGTAGCCTTCGCGCGGATCCTCTCCGTAGATGATGCCATCGATCAGGCGGAGGTAGGAGTCGCGGTTGACCTGGGGATTGGTGAGGTTCTGCTTGCGCTGCTCCTCGGTGGCCAGCCGGTTCACGGTCTCGTTGCGCTCGCCCGGGTCGGGGTGCGTGGAAAGGAAGGGCGGCAATTCGGAGCTGCCGGCGCTTTGGTTCTGGGCCTTCAGCACATTGAAGAAGTTGGCCATCTGGTGGGCGTCGTAACCGAGCTTGGTGGAGTACTCTACCCCCAGCTTGTCGGATTCGCGTTCATCATCGCGGCCAAACTTCAGGAAGAGCAGTCCCAGTCCTTGGGAGGCGGTTTCACCGAAGCGGGCCAGCTCGGGAGAAAGCACCATGCCCGCGATGAGGCCGATCTGCCCCAGAAGTTGGTTGCGTTGCTGGATCACCGAATGGCGGGCGGTGACGTGGCCGATCTCGTGGCCAAGCACACCCATCAGTTCCGCCTCGTTATTAAAATGCGCGAGGATGCCGCGGGTGAAATAAACATAGCCGCCGGGAACCGCGAAGGCATTGATCACTTCGGAGTTCACCACCCGGAACCGCCAGTCGAGGTTGGGCCGGTGGGAAACCGATGCCAGCTGCGCGCCTTTCTGCTGGATATAGCGCTGGAGCGCCGAGTCTTCATATAATCCGAATTGTGCAATGACCTGGGGATCAGCCTCCTGCCCCATGGCGATCTCCTGTTCGGTAGACATCAGCACGACCTGCTTTTTGCCGGTCACGGGGTTACGGGCGCAGCCGCCCAGGAGCAGCGCCAGGGATACGGGTAAGAATAATCGAAATGCCTTCATGACGAGGTTGTTTGCCTGCAGAGATGCAAGCAGGATGCCAGAGGCGTTTGGAAATATCGAATAAAGAATAAAGAACAAGGAATGAGGAGGGAGGGGAGGGAGAGGTAATAGGGTATTGAGGGATTGGGGATTTCATGCTTTACTGAACCTGCGCGGGGGCAGGCAGGAGACAGAAGACGGGAGAAACTGCAACTGGAAAAAAGGAAAAGATCGGTTTAAAGTAAGCTGGTTGAGTTGGGATGCCTACCACCCGGTACGGGTGGCATCTGGGTAGCCCCGGGTGAAGCCCGGGGTAAGGAGTGCAATTGAAAATCACGGCACCGGGTACCGGTGCCATATCGAATCTACGCCAAGGCACCTGTGGCGCCACCGGACTTGTCGCCCCTTCGGGGCTCCTGAAATACACAAATCGCCTTTATTCCGGGGCTTACGCCCCGGGCTACCGACGTGTCGCCCCTTCGGGGCTTTATAAAAAGAATAACGATAGGGACAACGTCCTCAGTGACGCTGTGTTTCCTTGCTTCCGTGTACTAACTTATTCGGTAAAAGCAAAAGCCCCCGGAAAATCCGGGGGCTTCAGTTTTCTGCTTTTTGCTTCCCGACAAAGTCGGGATCTGCTCGCTGCTCTTAGAATTGTCTCAGCTTGTACTTCGTTTGATAACGCTGGTTCAGCTGCTTTTGCTTGTCGTCGAGGTTGATGGTGCGTCCCTGGATGAAGGCATGGGTCACCTGCGAAGTCTTCATGTCGAGGATATCGCCATCGGAGATGATCACGTTGGCATCCTTGCCCACCTCGATGCTGCCGGTCTGCTTTTCCACGCCCAGGGCCTTGGCGGCATTCAGCGTGATGGCCTGAAGGGCCTGCTCCTTGGAGAGGCCGTAGGCCACCGCGGTGCCGGCATTGAACATGAGGTTGCGGCCACGGGTCTGCGGGTCGTCGTCGTTGATCACGAAGTTGACGCCTGCCTTCGCCAGCATGGCCGGCGTCTTGTAGGGCTGGTCCACGTCGTCGTCCGACGCCATGGGAAGGCTGTGGGGCTGGTTGAGGATCACCGACACATTATTCTGCTTCAGCAGGTCGGCGATCTGCCAGCTGTCGTCGCCACCGACGATCACCAGGTCGAACCCGAATTCCTTGGCAAAGTCCATGGCCACAAGCATCTGCTTCACGGTGTTGGCATGCACATAGAATTTCTGCGATTTGTTGAACAGCCCTTTCACCGCATCGAACTTGAGGTTGGTCTCTTCATGCTTCTCTTCGGCGCCATAAGCTTTCGCCTCGCGGAAGAAGGAGCGCATGCGATCGACCTGGTCGAGGCCTTCCTTTACCGCGTCGGTAGGCGCGCCTGCATTGGGACCGCCATTGCCGCCGAAGCCGCCAAAGCGGGGCCGGGGCATGAGCGAAGGCATGCGGAAGTGAATACCGCCATCGGACTTGTAGGCCGCGTCTTCCCAGTTCCAGGCATCGAGCTGCACGAGGGAAGAGGAGCCGCTGATGATGCCGCCGTCGGGCACCACGTTGGCCAGGAGAATGCCATTCGAGCGCAGCGTATTGATCACCTTGGAATCGGTGTTGTACGCGATGATCGACCGGACGTTGGGGTTGAGCTCACCGATCTCGCGCGCATCATTGGTGGCGCGGACGGAGTTGATCTCCACGAGACCGAGATTGCTGGAGGCCAGGATGAGGCCCGGGTAAACATGCTTGCCCGCCGCATCCACGCGCTGGGCATTGGCCGGGATGGTCACGCTGGTGCCCACGGCGGTGATCTTGCCGTCGGTCATCAGCACCGTGGCATTGTTCAGTACCTGCCCATTGCCTACGTGCACGGTGGCGCCCACGATCGCTACGGGCTGCGCCTGCTTCGCAGAGGGATAGACCGTCTCCTGCGCCTGCGCCGCGATCGTGGCGGTGAGGAGGAAGGTATAGAGGAGTTGTTTCATCTTCGTTGTTGTTTAGTCGTTTCTTGTTTTGGTTCAAAAGTTCAATGGTTCAAAAGTTCAAGAGTTGCGTCATCTGAATTTTGGGCCTTTAAGTTCGGAGCTGACGAGATAGTCGATGAACTTTTGAATCGTACCGCCGATGGCTTTTGACATCTCGTGCAATTCAAAATATTCGGACTTGTCCAGGTAACCCCGATCCATAGCCCGGTATAGCTGCGAGCGGAATTCCCCGCAGGAGCCCTTAGCGATGTACAGGAATTGAATGAACTCTTTGTTTCCACTGCGCTCGAATCCTTCTGCGATATTGTCCATAATGGATCCTGCGGAGCCTTCGATTTGATTGATCAACCGGTAATTGCTTTTAAATCGTCCCGAGTCAATCATCTTTCCAATTTTTTCATTCAGCATTCTTGCCATCTTCCAGGCATGAATCTCTTCAAAACAGGTAATTGTTGCCATAACTCACTTTTTCCTTCTTCACCTTTGAACTCCAAACTCTTGAACTATTAAACTTTTGAACTCTTGAACTGATTCTCTATTGCTGCTCGATGTCGTCCACCTCCACATTCAGCACCCCGTTCTGGTGGTTGTGCTCCATGCAGGAGTGAATGAAGTTGTAGCTCGGAACAGCGGGGGTTACCGGCATGCCGGAACGTTTTTCGCCCACCATTTTTTTGATCAGGCGGTTGCGTTCGGCATCTACGGAGGCCTGCAGTTGTGCGTCTTTCTGGCGATCGAAGTAAACGGTGCCGTCCACGATCGTGTAGAGCGACTTGGCATAGATGCTCAGCGGGTTGTCGCTCCAGACCACCACGTCGCCGTCCTTGCCCACCTTGAGGCTGCCCACTTTGTCTTCCACGTGGAGCATCTTCGCAGGGTTCAGGGTCACCATCTTCAGGGCTTCCTCTTCCGATACGCCACCATATTTCACCACCTTGCCGGCTTCCTGGTTGAGACGGCGCGCCATCTCGGCATCATCGGAATTGATCGCTACGTTCAGCCCCACTTTCTGCATGATGGCCGCGTTGTAGGGGATCGCATCCTGTACTTCCATTTTATAGGCCCACCAGTCGGAGAAGGTCGAGGCGTTGGCGCCATGCGCCTTCATCTTGTCGGCCACCTTGTAACCTTCGAGGATGTGCGTGAAGGTGTTGTACTTGTAACCAAGACGGTTGGCGACATCCATGGCCATGTTGATCTCACTCTGCACGTAGGAGTGGCAGGTGATGAAGCGCTTGTTGTCGAGGATCTCTACCAGCGCGTCGAGCTCAAGGTCGCGACGGGGAGCAGTGAGTCCCTTCTTATCCTTCGCGCCATTGTAGTCGGCCCAGGCTTTCTTGTAATCCTTCGCGCGGGTGAAGGCATCCACCAGCACCTGCTCCACACCCATGCGGGTGTCGGGGTAGCGGTTGTTGCCGAGGGGGAAGGCAGTGCGCTTCACGTTCTCACCGAGGGCGAACTTGATCTGTCCGGGCCAGCCCCTGAACTTCAGCTCGTCGTCATTGGCACCCCAGCGCAGCTTGATCAGCTGGGTCTGTCCGCCAATCACGTTGGCCGAACCATGGAGAATATGCGAAGAGGTCACACCTCCGCTCAATTGGCGATAAATGTTGACGTCGTCGGGATTGAGGTTGTCGGTGATGCGCACTTCCGAGGTCACGCTCTGTCCGCCTTCGTTGATCGAAGCGGCGGCGATGTGCGAGTGCTCGTCAATAACGCCGGCGGTCACGTGCTTGCCGGTACCATCGATCACACGGGCAGAGGGCTCGCTGAGGTTCTTGCCCACGCCGGCGATCTTGCCGTTGCGGATCAGGACATCGGCGTTCTGCAGGATGCCCTCTTTCTCATTGGTCCAGACGGTTGCATTCTTGATCAGGATGGTCTCCTGCTTCGGAGCCTGGTCTTCGGTCCAGCCGAAGGGCTCGAAGGGGAAGGTCACCTTGCCCAGGTTGCCCGAAGGGCGCTTGGAACGGGAAGAGTCGGACTTCTGGTTGCCGGCGCCGTCGAAGGCGGCGGTCCAGGTAAAGGCGCGTCCGGCGCTGTCTTCACCGGTACCGGTCCAGCCATCGTTGCCCACGATACCGCTAAGGCGCAACGCTTCGCCGCGTCCGCGCTCGGGTGCTACATTGATCCGCACTTGGCGGCCATCGAAGTAGAACTTGGACGTAACGGTGTCTTTACCGATGAGGCTAGCCGAAGAATTGCTCTTGAAGTCCAGCGTATAGTTAACCGGGCCATTGGCCGTATTCAATACGATCTTGTACTTGCCGCGCGCGTCATTCCAGCTGTCTTCCTTCACCGTGTACTTGTTGCCCTGTACCCAGTTCTGGTAGATCGTGGTGCGCTCATTGAAGATCGGGCCGGAGGTGATGAGGAAATTCGCCCACTTGCCGGCATCGAGGGACCCGACCTGGTTGTACACGCCCAGCAGGGTTGCCGGCGTCCGCGTGAGTGCATTCATCGCCGCGGTCTCCGTCAGGCCGTAGTTGATGGCCGTACGCAGGTTGGTCCAGAAGGTCCGCACGTCGCGCACATCCGAAGAAGTGAGGCAGAAGGGAATGCCTGCCTTCTCGAAGCTGGCAGGCCCGGTGGGCGCCAGTTCCCAGTGCTTCATATCGCTGAGCGAAACAAAACGGGCATCGTTGGGATCTTCCACATCCTGGGCCTGGGG
>CBHWDR010000014.1:0-15321 GCA_966112575.1 uncultured Chitinophagales bacterium | reverse complement strand
TGAACACCTTTCAATAATCTTTGGCGCGAAATGCTGTTCCAATCCCTCGTTACCGGTGAATTTTTTTATTTTAAATACGCGACTATGATCCATCTCTACCCCGTTCTTAAAAGGAAAGCTACCCTGTTGACCTCTATCCTGGCCCTATCGGGCGCTTCCCTGTTCGCCCAGGTGGGCACCTGTGGCCCCGTAGTGGAAAACTTCACCAACGGCGCAGCCGGCTTTACCTCGTCCACCCTCAACTCCACCGCCCCGGGCTTCACCTTCGCCACCCAGGCAGGGAACGGCTTCCTGCAGCGGTGCAACATCCCCTCCCCCGGCTCGGTCTACGAGATCACCACACCGACTTACCAGGTCCTGACCGGACAAACCACGGTGGGTTATGGCTTCGAGCTCAGCGGACTGATCAATGCATCGAACGTGACCGTTCTGCTTCAGTATTTCGACAATACCGGTAATATCAATACCGTTCAGGTAAGCAATGCGGCGCCCACCTACACCGGCTCGGGCAACAGCTCCATTTCCACGATCTGCCAGAGCTTCAACATTTCCACCTTCACCGGCTTCACCGTAGGCGACCGCTATCGCTTCGTGATCCAGGTGACCTCGGCAGCCGGCTCCAACGCCAACCAGTGTATCGTATTTGATAATTTCCGCACCACGGGCGGCACCAACGCGGCGCCCCTGCCCGTGACCTTCACCTCCTTTGTTGCCCGCAGGGCCGGAGGCAGCATCCAGGCCATCTGGAATGTGGCCGGCGAACGCGACGTACTCCGCTATGAAGTGGAGCGCAGCACCAACGGGCGCGATTTCACTACCGTGGGTACGGTAACCGCAACCGGTGCGGCTGCCTACGCCTTCACCGACAACCAGCCTGTGGCCGGCGTCAGCTTCTACCGGGTCCGCAACGTGGATGCCGACGGCAAGTTTCGCTATACCGGCATCGTGCGGGTGAACACCTCCGAGCGCATCGCCATAAAGGCCTATCCCCAGCCCGTTCGCGGCCAGCTGACGATCGAGCACCCCGTGGTGAGCGGCAAGGGCAGCATTACCGTTACCTCGGCCTCCGGCCAGGTGATCCGCCGCCTCGACGTGAAAGGAGATGACGCCCAAACGGTTATCGACCTCACTTCCGCCCAGGCCGGTATCTACATCGTTCGTTTCGACAACGGAACCGGCACGGTAGAGCAGGTGAAAGTGGTGAAGCAATAAGCAAGAAAATTTCTCTGATCGGCGTAAAAGTCCCGTTAGACGGGACTTTTACTTTTTTTACGGCCCCTGCCGTTTTGCATTTAATTTCCTTATATTCGTTAGGTATTGTGTTCTTTCAGTCTCAGATCTCATTGAACGTTTTCGTAAATGTTCCCTGTTTTTCGGGCTGTAAACACGCTTTTTGTTTTTTTAAATCTTTTCTCAAAATGAACATTTACGTAGGAAACCTGAGCTGGGGCCTGAAAGACCAGGATCTCGCCAACATCTTCGCTCCCTTCGGTGAAGTTGCTTCAGCCAAAATTGTAATGGACAAATTCACGCAGCGCAGCAAAGGCTTCGGCTTCGTGGAAATGCCGAACGATGAGCAGGCACAGGCTGCCATTGCCCAGCTGAACGGCTCCGAAATTGAAGGCCGTAACCTCGTGGTCAACGAGTCGCGTCCGAAAGAAGATGGCGGCTTCAAGAAGCGCTCCTTCGGCAACGGCGGCGGCGGCGGCGGTGGTTTCCGCAAAGGCGGCAGCGGCGGCGGTGGATTCCGTGGCGGCAACGGCGGCGGCGGCGGTTACAACCGTGGCGGCGGCGGCGGCGGTTACAGAGACAGCTACTAAACCTATCCATAACCGATAAAAAAAGTCCCGATCGCATCGGGACTTTTTTTATCCGGGCCTTAGGTTTGCAAAGCTAAAGCCAAAACCCATGTTCTTCCCCATTGGTGATGACAACCGCGACCGGCGACTGACCCCTATCGTGAACTATGCCTTCATCGTACTCAATATCCTCGTGTTCATCTTCCTGCAGGACTGGGGCCGGAACACAGCCGATGCGCTCGTCTTCACCTATGGCTATGCCACGGTTCCCGCCGAGATCCTCTCGGGCCGCGACATCCTTTCCGACAACCTGATCCGCATCGACGAATACGGCCGGCAGGCCATCGTCCCCGGGCTGTATCCTTCGCCCCAGCCGGTTTACCTGACCCTGCTCACCTCCACCTTCATGCACGGCTCCATCGGCCATATCGCCGGCAATATGCTCTTCCTCTTCATCTTCGGCGACAACCTCGAGAACGTGATGGGGCACCGCAACTATTTCTTCTTCTACCTGCTCTGCGGTATCCTCGCAGCGCTGGCCCATGTATTCAGCACTTATTTTCTCGGACAGAGCCTGTTCATTCCTTCCCTCGGCGCCTCCGGTGCGATATCCGGCGTGATGGGCGGCTATATTCTTATGTTCCCCACCCGCAAAGTGCATGTCTGGATCTTCCTCTTCTTCACCGTTTCGGTGCCTGCATTCATCGCGGTGGGACTCTGGTTCGTGTTCCAGGTAGTGAACGGGCTGGGCATGCTGAGCCGCAGCAACGAAGCCGGCGGCGTGGCCTATGCGGCGCATATCGGCGGCTTCCTCGTGGGCCTGCTGCTGGTAAAGCTGTTCGTGCAGAAAAACCGGTTAATACAGAAACCGGAAGCGGGCTGGCAACGCCCGTATTAGGAAGCGATCGGTGCTGAGGTATTCACCATCGATATGGGCATGTACCGGCTTTGTGGTAGTGATCTCCACTTCAGTGGTCTGCACATAGCGCACAAAGGGCAGGGAGAGGTGCTCCCCTTTCTCAATGACCGGGAGGTATTTGATGCGCCGCAGGGGGCTGATGGAGCCGACCAGGTTGAGGTCGAGCAGCCCGTCGGACAGGTCGGCACGGGGCGCCACCTGGAAGCCGCCTCCATAACGGAAGCCGTTGGCCACGCTGATCATCAGGTGCGGCGCCGTCAGGGTCTGTCCATCGAAACGGATCGTATATGTTTTTTCGTGATAGGTAGCGATGTGCTTCAGGATCGACAGCAGGTAGGTTGCCTTCCCGGCCATCTTCTTGCGGTCGAGCAGGTCGTGCACAATGGCGCCGTCGAAGCCGATGCCCACCCCGTTCAGAAAGAGCTTGCCATTGCAGATGCCGGCATCCACCAGCCGGCTGCGTCCCCCGAGCATATGACCTACCTGTTCCTCCAGTGACATTTCATCGTAGAACATGGCGTGGAAGTCGTTGCCGCTGCCGGCGGCGAAAAGCGCGAGCGGCAGCTCGGTCTCCGGGTATTGATTGATAAACCAGTTGAGGGTGCCGTCGCCACCGACGATCCAGACTGCCGTGAACCCTTCCAGGCTGTCGGGCCAGTTGCCATTAAAGCTGGTATAGGCGATACCCCGGGCATCGAGCAGGGCAGAGATCACGGTGGCAGCCTGCCGGGCCTTCTCGCCTTGCGGCGCCGGGTTGGGCAGGAGCGCGATATGTTCCGAAAGCGACATAAGGGAGTACGAATATGGCGAAGAAAAGGGAAAATAGGGAATAGGCAATAGGCAATAGGCAGTAGGCAGTAGTGAAAAAGAAGTTGCCGGTCTGGAGACCGGCAACTGTATGACTGCTTATGGAGCAGGATCCTGAACGGTAGGTCTAAGCCCATTAGCTCATTATCACATTTGCTAATTAGCTAATTCCTTACTGTATCACCCGGATCGTCTGGGCGCCGTGGTAGGAATGGATCTCTCCGTTATAGAGGCCATCGGCACTGACGGGACCCTGGCGGAAAAGACCGAGGGAGACGGCACGCACGGCGTAATAATACTTCTGGCGCGGCGCGGTGGCGTTGACGAAGAAATGGATCCGGTCGTCGCGAACGTCGAGGGCCGTAGGCTCGGATGCATTCTTGATCCAGTCCATGCCGGGCAGCTCTTTCGTGCGCGGGTTCTCGATCTCGAAACCGGCAGGGAGCAGGTCAGTAAGCACGAGGTTCTCGATATCGTTGTTGAACAGGCGGTCGAGCGTCAGCTCCACGATCACCAGGTCGTTCTGCCGGAAGGCATTGCCGGTAAGGGGCCGCCCGTTGCGATCGAAGAAGCGGCGGCCTACCCGCACGAAATTATCTTCTTCTGTATAGGCGCCCGAAGCACTGATGCCCTCGGCCACCCAGGTATAATACATGCGTCCCTTGCCTTTCGCGACCAGCTCCACTTCATTGGCCCGGAGCTCGGCGGAGGTCGACTTCCAGTTGTCTTTAACCGTAGCGATGTTCTTTCCGTTCACGCGCACTTCGGCGGTGACGTCGGCACCCGCTTCCGCGCGGGCCAGCTTGCCGAGGGCGAGCAGGGCAAAAGCGTTTTCCTGCGTGTTGAGATAGCGGTCGTTCTTCAGGCGGGCGAGCACGTGCTGGCGCATCACGGGGATCTGGGAATTGGCCGGATCGATATCTACCAGGGTATTCAGGGCGATGGCTTCATCGCGCAGCGCGCTGTAAAAAGAACCACCATTCTGCTGCACGCTCTCTTCACCGGCGAAGGAAGCAGGAAGCAGGGCCGCATAGGAACGCCGGTCGCCGGAAGCCGCATAGGCGGCGGAGAGCAGGTAACGGCTGTCGAGCGCCAGAAGGCCCGGGTTGGCCTTATAGTAGTTCATGGCCGGCACCTGGGCCTTGCCAGCCAGGGAAAGGACATAGAGCGAATAGGCCACTTCTTTGGGCGCGATCTTGCGGTTCTGGTCGCGGTTGTAGTAATAGGTGATCAGCTCGCGGTTCTTCAGCCGGTTGGTGAGATAGCCAAGCATGGTTTCCAGCAGGGAATTGTCCACATCAAAGCCCGCCTTGCGCGCCTCCAGCAGGAAGTGCGCGGCATAGACGGTGGTCCACCAGTTCTCGGTGCCCTGGCCATCCCAAAGGGTGAGGGCGCCATTGTACAGCTGTCGCATCTTGATCCGGCGGATCGCCTCCAGCACATTGCCGTTGGCAACTGCCTTATCCCCGGTGCGTCTTCCAAGCAGGTCGGCGAAGTCGGCAAAATACAGTTGGGGGAAAGCAGCCGAAACGGTTTGCTCCGTACAACCATAAGGATACTGCACGAGGTACCGAAGCTGGTCGGCCAGCTGCACCAGCGAAGAGCGGCTCACCACGAGTTCATAGCTGAAGCTTCCGTTGAGGAAGTCGCCCTGCGGGATGCTGATCTGCTGCGTGCTGCCACCAACAACGGAGCCACTACCCGATCGCTTCTGCAGGGTGGAAGGCGGACGAACCGAGATCTCTGTTTCATCGAGGAAATGCTCGCCGAGTGCGCCTACCTGAACAGAGATCTGACCCACACCGATACCTTTAGGCGCTGCCACCTGGAAGGCCACTCGGCCCTCGCTGTTGGGCGCCAGGGACACAGGCTGGCTCGCATTCCCGACCACCTGGAGGGGGCCGGACACATTGAGCTTGGCCACGGCGCTGGCCGACTTGCCGGTAGTGTTGGAGAGCATCACGGGTACCAACACCGTATCCCCCGGGCTCATGAAGCGCGGTAGTGCGGTGCTGAGCACGATGGGGTCAGCGACCGTGGTCTTCGCTTCGGCCGAACCGAATTGCTCGTCGCGGAAAGCCACGGCCATCAGCCGCACTTCGCCGTTGAACTGTGGAATATCATAACTGAATTCAGCGATGCCGTCGCTGCCCGCTTTCTTCAACCCGCTCCAGTACGAGAGGATCCTGATCCGCTTCGCGGGCATGGGGTTGACACGCTTGTCGAGGTTCACATCGCCATCACCGCCGGTAGAACTCAGGCGGGCGCGCAGCTCGGGGAAGAGCAGGGGATACATGTCGAAGGAGTTCACCTGCAGGGCGCGCTTCTGGTAGTAGTAACCATAAGGATCCGGCGTTTTAAAATCCGTTACCTGCAGCACACCGTTGTCCACGGCCGCGAGGGTCACGTAGCTGCCCGGCAGGGCTTTCACCTGCACCGTCTGGCGGCTGCGCGAACGCGCTGCCTGCTGCGCAACGATCTGCACCGGTATGCGGCGCGACGGCTCTTCCACCGTTACATTCTGGAAGCCATGGGCCACGGTGAGCGGGATATCCGACTGCTCGTGCGGCTTGATCAGGGTAGCGGTGATGTAGACGTTTGGCACGTGTGCAGCACTCATGGGCAGGTCCAGGGTAGCGGTGCGCTTGGCCACGTCCACGTATTGATACGAGAGCACGTGATCGGTTTCCACCGTTACCAGCATGCGTCCGCTGAATGGCGTCTTGAAGAGGGCTTTAACCGTTTCGCCGGAGCGGTATTTCTCCTTATCGAGTTCAATGTCGATCTGGCCTTCGGTGTTCACCTCGAAGGAGCTGTTGTCGGCACCCCAGGTGCCATAGCTGTAGAAAGATTTCCGTACATAGGCATTAGCTCCTGGACGATACACACGGATCTCGTATTCACCCGGTGCGCGGGGTACATAAGTATAGGGCGTTCCGTTCCCGACCGTCACATCGCCTTCGGCCACGATCTTCTCCACTTTCTGCGATTCGTAGCGGAAGTACTCGCCGCTACGCGTAAGCGCTGTACGGTACTCATGGCGGATGACCTGCACGCGTGCCGTGGCCGTAACGGACTGTCCCTCCCGGTTGGCGCTCGCCAGCAGGAACTTCACCGGCTGGTTGAGGGAATAGTAATAATAGCCATCATCCTTGATGCCGTAAAAGACGGGCTGGGTATAGAGATCCACGCTGGTCTTGCGACTCACGGGGCGGCCCGTTTCATCAAATACCGTCGTATAGAAATTCACCTGTAGCAGGCCTTTGTTGGCATAGAGCTCCGAAGCCTCAAAATTGACCGTGGCCCGGCCCGACGCGTCGGTCTTGCCCTGGCGCAGGTCCTTGTCGAAAAAGCTGTTCTCGTTGGCCAGTGCGAAATCGTAACCGGGGAAATTCTTCGACCGGAAGTTCTGCTGCTTCACCTGGATCTCCACTTCGTAATTGCGGTTGGCGGCCGGGGGCCCGAAGAAGTTCTCTGCCTGCACGAGCAGGTCGGCCTTCTCGCCATTGGCCAGGTAAGGCCGGGCAAACTTGGCGCTGAGGCGGATGCGGTCGGGAACGAACTCCTCGATCATGAAGCTCTTGGCAGCGAGGAGGACGTCGTTGGAGCTGTAGACTTCCAGGGAATAGGCGCCGGTGATGGCCGAGGCCGAGATATCGACGCTGCCGTCGGTGGCGCCCTGCTCATTGAGGTTCTTGCGAAACGACTTGAGCTCTTTACCATTCGGGAGCAGCATCTTCATTTTCACGGGCAATGCGCCGGGGCTCTTCCAGGCCCGGTCGCGAACGAGCACCGAGAAATTGACCTTCTCACCCGGACGATAGATGTCGCGTTCTGGGTACACGAAGGCATCCAGGCCGGAAGCGTTGATGCGCTTGCCGCCCACCTCGAAGCGCGAGGTGTTCACTTTCGTCGTACTGAACGGCAGGTAGGTGAAGTCATCAGCTGTTTTGGCGATGATCATGGCCGGCTTGAAGCCCGCGAAATTCTTCACGGCGATGTTCACCGTAGCGGCACCGTCGGCGCCGGTAGCGCCAGTGCCCACCAATTGATTGTTGGCGCCGTAGATGTTCACCGTCACACCGGCCATAGGCGCTGCCGTCTTGATCGAATTGGCAAAGACATAGAGCTTGTCGCTTCCCTGGCGTGCCATCAGGCCGATGTCGGAGAAGGAGATGAAGCGGCTGTCGTTGACCCAATAATCCTCGGTGGAGCGGATGAGCACATGGTAGATGCCGCGGGCATCGGGCAGTCGGTCTTCAAACTGCGAGATGTTGAGCAGGCGCCCCGAACCGGAGCGGGGCAGGGACCGGGTGTCGATCTCCTTCGTGTAAATGATATCGCCGGCCAGGTCATCGGGATAATAATATTCATAGTCCTCCTCGTTCGAAGGGCCACGCTTGCGGTCGTTGGGCTCGTACCCATAACGGGTGGCCATCATGAGGTTGTTCTCATAGATCTTGGAGATCACGAGTTTGATCTTCGGCGTATTGGTCACGCGCACTTCGATATTGCCACCGCCCCGCTTCGAAAGGTAAACGGCATTGCGGTTGGTGAATTTCACATCCGATTCCAATTCGCCGAAAGCGGCACTGCCGGTGTATTCTTCCTTCAGCGAGCCGCCGGCCTTGCCGCGCAGCCCGGGCGCGATGGTGAGGGCGTAGGATTTCTCCACATCGAATTTTTCGCTGCGGATCAGGAAGCCGCCTTCCTCCGCTTCCACGGTGTAGCTCACGGAAGGATCAAGCTTGATAAAGGAGCGGAGGTTGTCGGTGCGCACCTGCTGGCTGGTATACACATGAATAAGGCCCTGCGTTCCGTCGTGTTCCGACTCCACGGTTGTGACGGTAAGCACATAGGGGGAAGAGATCGCCAGGGCCGACTTGATCTCCTGGGCGGTGGCATTGCTGCCATTGGCAGGACGAATGCCTTTACCGATGAGGATCTCGCCTTCGAAATTGCGGTCCTCGGGGGTGAAGTTGTTGAGGCGAACGGTGATCTCCCGCGACTCGCCGGTGTTCATCACCGTGTAGTTGGCGGGCTTGCCTTCCACCTGGATCTGCAGCTTCTCTTTCAAGAGGTCGGCGCTGACCGGGTAATTGAAATCAAACTGCACCTGGGGTATGGCCAGTCCGCGGGCTTCGTCGGGGATGACCCAGCTTACGCGCGTGTCCTGGAGCTGGAGGTCGGGGGTGTGGAACTCGATCGCATCCCCGGCTTTGATGTCGTTGAATTTGGTATGGCGGAGCACTTCGTCGCGGATCTCCGCTTTGTAGGTGGTTGCCGGCGCCAGGGGCTCGGCGGGAGAGAACACGAGTTCATCCGGCCCGTTCCAGCGGAAGCGGCCTCGGATCCGGGGCGTGAAGGAGACGTATTCGGAAGAGTCCCAATTGTCGGCGAGGGAATCGGGGTGTATGGCCTGGTTGAAACGGAAGACCAGGTTGCCCAGCTGGGGCACTTCGCCCTTGGCATTGGTGTATTCAAGACCTAAGGAACGGCTGGTGGCACAGGAGAGGGCAAAAAATAACCCGCACAGGAGCGGGAGGGCTGCTTTAGCAGAAAGCGTACGCATAAAAAAGGGGTTGCAGGTTTGGCGAAAAAGATAAGGCAATAAAATGCGAAGCGTTAATTTCTTTTCAGTCGGGGAAATATCCGGAAAGAAAACAGAAATTCGGGTTGAAAAGCAGCTAAGGAGGCAGACTCGATGAGTCCATATAATTTTAGAGGATTGCTCGAGAAAATTACAAAACGCAATTGGCGATCCCTTGTTAAAAGATTGGTAATCTCATGCGTTTCCCTTTTCCTTCTTTTTCTCCTGCTCAATATCCTCTTTCCCCTCCCCGACCGCATTGCCTATTCCACGATCATCACCAATGAGCAGGGCGAGCTCCTGAATGCCTATCTCACACCGGATGGAAAATGGCGGATGAAGACGGAGCTGAACGAGATCTCCCCGCTCCTGCGCAAGACCATCGTGGCAAAAGAAGACCGGTATTTCTACTCGCATCCGGGTGTCAATTTCGTTGCCGTGGGCCGCGCGGCGGTGAACAACCTGCTGCACCTGCGGCGCACGTCGGGCGCTTCCACCATCACCATGCAGGTGGCGCGTGCGCTCGAACGCAGGCCGCGTACCTTCTGGACCAAGCTGGTGGAAAGCTTTCGCGCCTTCCAGCTGGAATGGAAGTATGACAAGGATGAAATCCTGCAGCTCTACTTGAACCTCGTGCCTTACGGCGGCAATATCGAAGGCGTGAAAGCCGCGTCCCTGCTGTATTTCAAGAAGAACCCCGATCATCTTTCACTGGCGGAGATCACCGCGCTTTCCATCATTCCCAACCGGCCTTCCTCGCTGGTGATCGGGAAGAACAACGACCGCATCATCGCCGAACGCAACCGCTGGCTGGCGCATTTTGCAGAAGAACAGGTCTTCACAAAAAAAGAGATCGAGGATGCTCTGGCCGAGCCGCTCACCGCCTATCGCAGCAGCGTGCCGCATTATATTCCCCATCTTGCCTATAAGCTGAAGCGGCAGCGGTCGGCCGTTGCCATCGGCACCACCATCGACCTGAATACGCAGCTGAAGCTCGAAAAGCTCACGGAAGATTATGTGCGCGCGCTCCGGCTGATCAACATCCGCAACGCCGCCGTGATGGTGATCGACAACAAGACCCACCGTGTTGTGGCCTATCTCGGCTCGGCCGGCTTCAAGGATACCACCGATGGCGGGCAGGTGAACGGAGCGGCAGCCATCCGCCAGCCGGGAAGCACGCTGAAGCCCCTGCTCTATGGACTGGCGATGGATGAAGGCTTCTTCACACCCAAAACGATGATCGCCGATGTAGCGGTGAACTATGCCGGCTACGCTCCGGAGAATTACGACCGGCAATTCAACGGGCAGGTGACCCTCGAGAAAGCCCTGGAGCAATCGCTGAATATACCGGCGGTGAAAGCGCTCCATGCCCTGGGGCTGGAACGGATGACCGGGGTGCTGGCAAATGCCCATTTCCGGCAGGTGGAGCAGGACAAAAAGAAACTGGGACTGTCGCTGGCCCTTGGAGGATGCGGTGCCAGCCTTGAAGAACTTACGGGCCTGTTCTCCGCCTTTGCCAATGAAGGCCTGTATGTGCCGCCGGTGTACATCGAAGAGGATACGCTTCGTTCGGGTACCCGCATCCTCTCCCGCGAATCGAGCTTCCTCATTACGGAGATCCTGTCGAAAGTGAGCCGACCCGACTTCCCGCTCAATTGGTCGGCAACGGAGCACATGCCCAAGATCGCCTGGAAGACCGGTACTTCCTATGGGCGTCGCGATGCCTGGAGCATCGGCTACAACCGCAACTACACCGTGGGTGTGTGGGTAGGGAACTTCTCCGCTGTAGGCGTTCCCGAACTGAGCGGCGCCAACACGGCCACGCCCCTGCTTTTCAAGATCTTCAACACCATCGATTACGACTCCGACTCGGAGTGGTATGCGCCGCCTAAGGACCTCGACCAGCGGCAGGTATGTACGGAGAGCGGACTGCCGCCGGGCCCGAACTGCACCAACCTGGCACTTGATTATTTCATTCCCCTGGTCAGCAGCACCCGCACCTGCCAGCACCTGAAGGAGTGGAAGATCTCGGCCGATGGGAAGACCTCCTACTGCGCCAGTTGCGCGCCCGAATCGGGGTTTGTGCGGAAGCTGTTCCGGGATGTGTCGCCGGAGATGGAATTGTATTACAACGAGCACAGTATCGCTTACGAGGCGGTGCCTCCGCACAACCCGGAGTGTGAGCGCATCTTCAAGGGCAATGGCCCGGCGATCACCGCACCCCAGAATGGCGCCGAGTACCTGCTCGACCGCAAGGACCCCGAGCCCATCCAGCTATCAGCCCGAACGGGCAACGAGGTGGGACAGGTCTACTGGTATATTAATGATCAGTTTTATAAATCGGCCCGCGCGGGTGAGCAACTCTTCTTTATTCCCCAGGAAGGGCCCGTGAAGATCTCCTGCACCGACGACAAGGGCCGCAACCGCGACATCTGGATCCGGGTGAAGTATGTACGGCTGTAGGAATTAGCGAATTCGAAAATTAGCTAATGAGCTAATGTGAACTTCGAAAATGAAGATTACTCTTTTCTTACTGTCTACTTCACTGATTGAAAAGAAACCCAGTTTCGATATCATAAGTGATGACTGAACCACAACCTTATAGCTAATTTAGGCAGGGTGAACATAGGCACCCCTTTCCTTGGGAGAAGGGAGAATTCAGGCTGTACTCATTTGTTCGGCTTTGACTTTCCTGCTTTCTCCTTCCGAATTTATTCGGAGTCTGCTAGCTGCTTTACATTTTTGATACGCTGCCCGAGCCGGAGGTTTTGATGTCGGTCTTGGGTTCGCCTTTGTAGCGGACTGTGCCCGAGCCGGAAACGCGGACCTCGAGCGCTTTCTCTGCGAAGACGTCTGCATCGCCGGAGCCGGAGATGCGGAGCTTGGAGTTCTGGGTACGGAGTTCGGAAGCATGCATTTCGCCCGAGCCGGAGACGGAAGCCTCAAAATCTTCGGCCGTGCCGCGAAGGCTGATGTTGCCGGAGCCTGAGGTTTTGGTGGTGAGTTCGGGTACGTCCACCTCGGCCTGGATATTACCCGAGCCGCTGGTCTGCAGGGTAAGCGGGTGGTCGAAGGTGAGTAGGTTCTCCGACATCAGGTCGCCGGAGCCGGAGGCGGCCACGCGCTCGAAATCGGGCGAGGTCACGTACACGATCATGCTTTTGGAAGGTTCGATGTTCGCATTGCGCTTCGTCGTTACCACAAGCGTTTCCCCATCCACATGGATGTCGAGGTGCTCGAAGAGGTTTTCATCTGTTTCCACTTTCACTTCCGTGGCTGGCCCCTTGCGAAGGCGCACATCCATGCTGCCGCGGGCTTCCACTTCGGAGAAGCTACCGGCAGTGATCGCGCGGGTCGTGATCGTACCATTGCCCCTGATTTTTTTCCGGAAAACCATATCGCAGGAGGAAAGGAGCAGGACAAGAAGGCAGAGGTAAAGGGCAAAGCGCATAGTCGTTGGTTTGTGTACTGAAGATAACCTATCTGACGCTTGGTTGCCCAATCGGGTTACAGGAGCAACCTGAAGTTCTTCCGTTATTCGCCAATGAGGTTCTTCGCCCCGCCAAAGACGCGGATAAAATAGAGGTGCTTGTTCTCGAAGTAATCCAAGGTCATGTCGGTACGGCTCTTCATCTCAGGCTCGATCTCGAAGCGGGTGAGCACCTGGTTGCCCTTGCGGGTGATGTTGGAGGCCAGGTCGGGCGCGGAGTCGAGCAGGAGCAGGCCGAAGCGCAGCGTGGTCTCATAGCCCCGGAAGAACATATCGCCCGGGCGGTAGAGGTATTTCGCAGCGAACTCATTGGCCACCCGGTTCTCGAGTGCATTGGTGCGGTTGTAATAGAAGGCGCTGGTATACACCACTTCGAGTTCGCTGAGCTTGCTGAAGTTGAGGTTATCCCAGGTGGGCATGCCGATGACGCGAAGCGGATAATGTTTCGCCAGGGTGTTGAGGCTGGCCATCATCTTGTTGGCAAATGCCTCGTCGAGGCTGCCGGCAATGCATACGGTGCGCTGGGAAGAGTCGAGGTGGGATACGAAAGCCGCGGGCGTCATATCGGTAGTGAGGTCGACGTACTTCAACTGGAGGCGGGTGCCCGTAGCGGACTGCGCATAGGTGGTAAAGAAGTTCTTCACCTGGTCTTCCTGGGCGCCAGGCTTGCGAAAGACCACGATGCGGTCGCGGGCATGGTTGCGCTGCAGGTATTGGTAGATGGACTCCACATGGGTCTGCAGGGTCGAGTTGAGCACCACGAAAAAAGGATTGTTGCCCACACCGGCGTCATTCGGGAAGGTTGCGGATACGAAGGGCAGTTTTCGCTTGAGGGCCTGGTCGGCAAGGGCGCGGGTTTCGGCCGCGTTGGTCTGCCCGATCATTAGTTCCATGTTCTTCAGCTCCGGCTTATTGAGCTGCGCTGCCAGACCGCCCTTACCCCGGGTATCGTAGACGAAGACTTCAAGCGGGGCGCCACGCTTCGCCAGCGAGTCGATAGCCATCTGCGCGCCATAGTAGAACTCCAGCCCGGGGATCAGGTATTTCGGAACCGTTTTATCAAACCGCGCCCGGCCCGCCTGGTCCATGGCCGAATCGAGATAGAGCGGCGTAAAGATCGCCATGCGGTGCTTCGCGCCCTGTGCCAGCGCGGCGAGGGAGAGCAGTGTGCAGATCGCGATGATAATGGGTTTCTTCATGGTGAATGGGCAATAGTGAATAGGCAATGGGCAGTAGGCAATAGGCAGTAGGCAGTGGTTCATCTCAACCGCATCCGCTCCTACTCCCACTCGATCGTTGCCGGCGGTTTGGAGGAGATATCGTAGACCACGCGGTTGATGCCGCGGACCGAGTTGATGATCTCGTTCGACACATGGGCGAGGAAATCATAGGGCAGATGGGCCCAGTCGGCCGTCATGCCGTCCACGCTGGTCACGGCACGCAGGGCGACCGTGAACTCGTAGGTCCGCTCATCACCCATCACCCCCACACTGCGTACAGGGAGGAGGATGGCCCCTGCCTGCCACACGGCCGAATAAAGCTTCCGTTCCTTCAGCGCATCGATATAGATCGCATCGGCTTTCTGGAGCAGCTTCACCCGTTCTTCGGTCACCTCGCCCAGGATGCGGATCGCCAGGCCGGGGCCGGGGAAAGGATGGCGGCTGATGAGCTCCTCAGGAATACCCAATTCCAGGCCAACCTTTCTTACTTCATCCTTAAAAAGATAGCGAAGCGGCTCTACCAGTCCGAGGTGCATCTTCTTCGGAAGGCCACCCACGTTGTGGTGCGACTTGATCGTTACCGAAGGACCGTGCACCGAAACGCTTTCGATCACGTCGGGATAGATCGTGCCCTGCCCGAGCAGCTGCACACCCTTGATCTTCTTCGCTTCTTCCTGGAAGATCTCGATGAAGGTCTTGCCGATGGCCTTGCGCTTCTTTTCCGGGTCGGTCTTGCCCTTCAGCTTCGTATAGAACAACTCCCGGGCATCGATGCCCTTCACGTTCAGGCCAAGCTGCTTATAGGTTTTGAGCACGGTTTCATATTCATCTTTCCGCAGCACGCCATTATCGACGAAGATGCAATGCAGGCGGTCGCCGATGGCGCGGCTGATGAGCGTTGCGGCAACGGTGGAATCCACACCGCCGGAGATGGCCATCACCACCTTGCGGTCGCCGATCTGCTGCTTGAGCGCGGCCACGGTATCGGTGATGAAATGCTCGGGCGTCCAGTCCTGCTTGAAACCGCAGATGTTCACGAGGAAATTATGCAGGATCTTCTTCCCTTCGATCGAATGATAAACTTCGGGGTGAAACTGCAGGCCATAGAGCGGTTTGCGCTCCGGATGGGCCTTATGACGGAAAGCGGCCACCGGGATGGAGTCGGTGGTGGCGAGGAGCTCGAATTCCTTGGGCAGCTGCAGGATGGAATCGCCATGGCTCATCCAGACCTGCGAGGCGGGGATCACCTGCCGGAGGATCGGGTCTTCCTGTTCGAGGTGCAGCACGGCACGCCCGTACTCCCGCTTGGCCGATTTTTCCACCTTACCGCCGAACTGTTTGGCGGTCAGCTGGGCACCGTAACAGACGCCGAGAACGGGCACATTCTTCGTCAGCTTCTCCACCGAGACTTCCGGCGCTTCCTTATCATTGACCGAGAAGGGCGATCCGGAAAGGATGATGCCTTTCAGGCCGGGCGTGTATTCGATAGGCTTATT
>CBHWDR010000013.1:0-15514 GCA_966112575.1 uncultured Chitinophagales bacterium | reverse complement strand
CCTCATGTCAGAGAAACCAAAACTCCGTCTCTTCGACCTGACGATGATCGTGGTGGGACTGGTGATCGGTATGGGCATCTTCCGTACCGCTTCTTCCGCCGCGAAAGATGCGCTCACACCCGCGCTGTTCTTCGGTGGCTGGGTGGCCGGCGGGCTCATCGCGCTTTGCGGTGCCCTGACCTATGCCGAGATCGGGTCGCGCTTCCCCGTTACCGGCGGCTATTACAAGGTATTCGCCGAATGCTATCATCCGTCGATCGCATTTTCCATCAACTGCATCATCCTCATCTCCAACGCCGCCTCAATGTCGGGCGTGGCCCTGGTGGGCAGTGAATATATTTCCCAGGTGCTATTCAAGACCGACCCCGGTGATACTACGCGGGCCTTTATCGCCATGGGGCCGATCCTGCTGTTCTATGGCGTCAACCTGCTTGGTCTCCGCATGAGCTCTGCCGCGCAGAACCTCCTCATGATCATCAAGATCGGCATGCTCGTGCTCCTGATCTCATCCATCTTCTTTGTTCCGCACAACCCCGGAAGCTACGTGGCGCCGGAGGGTTCGCTGAGCGGCATGTCGATCATCCAGTCGCTCGGACTTATTCTCATCGCCGTGTCCTTCACCTACGGCGGCTACCAGCAGACGATCAATTTCGGCGACGAGGTGCAGGAACCCCGGCGCACCATCCCGCGGGGCATCTTCATCGGCATCCTCCTCATCATCACCCTTTACCTGGCCGTTAGCTTTGCCTACTACAATGCGATCGGATTCAACGAGCTGAAAACCTCAAAGAACATCGCGGGCATCGTGATGGAGAAGATGTTCGGCCCGGCGGGCAGCACGGCCACTTCGATCCTGCTCTTCATTGCCGTGCTGGCCTATGTCAATGTGCTCCTGCTGAGCAACCCGCGTGTGATGTATGCCATGAGCCGCGACCGCATCCTGCCCCGGGCTTTCGCGGAGAAAAATGAGAAAAGGGACGTGCTCACCGTGAGCCTCACCGTGTTTGCCGCCCTGGGCATCGTGGTGCTTTTCTTCGCCAAGAAATTCGAGGAGATCCTCAGCTTCACCATCTTCCTCGATTCGATCGGCATGGCCTCCTCGGCCGCGACCATCTTCATCCTCCGCAAGCGGACGAAGCACCTTGATGGCACCGGTATTTACAAGATGCGCCTCTTTCCCCTGATGCCCCTGGTCTTTATTACGGCTTATGTATTTGTGGGGATATCGATCGCCATCGATACGCCCAAACTGGCATTGATCGGCACGGCCGTATTTACGGCTTTCCTGCTGCTTTACTTTGCGGTCCGCGGCATCAAAACAAACAACCATGTTTCTTCCTGATAATCTCTCTTTTATCCTTAATGAACTCGCGGAAGACCGGGAGCAGTACTTCAATGCCGTTGCGCCTCCCATTATGCAGACGAGCAATTTTGCCTTTCGTACGGTGGCCGAACTGCGCACCGCTTTCGAGGACGAAATGGGGGGCTACCTCTACAGCCGGGGCCTCAATCCCACCGTGGATATGCTCCGGAAAAAGCTGGCAGCCCTCGACGGCGCCGAAGACTGCCTCGTATTCGGTTCGGGTGCGGCGGCCATCTTCGCCGGCGTGCTGGCCAATGTGAAAGCCGGCGATCATCTCATTTCCGTGCGGGCGCCCTATACCTGGGCCCAGAGAATGTTCGATGTGGTGCTCCCGCGTTTTGGGGTGACAACGACCTATGTAGATGGGCGCGATATCCGGAATTTCGAAGCGGCGCTTCAACCCAATACGAGCTTCATCTACCTCGAGTCGCCCAACTCCTGGAGCTACGAGCTGCAGGACCTCCGCGCCGTGGCCGCAATGGCCCGAAGCCGCGGGATCGTTACCCTGATCGACAACTCCTATTGCACGCCCCTCTTCCAGCAGCCGATCGGGCTCGGGATCGACCTGGCAATGCAGACCGCAACGAAATATATCTCCGGCCACAGCGATACCCTGGGCGGCGTGCTTTCCGGCACGAGGGCCATGATGAAAAAGATCTTCGACTCGGAATACCTCAATATCGGGTCCGGCATCCAGCCCTTCAATGCCTGGCTGCTCATCCGCGGCTTGCGCACCCTGCCAACCCGCCTCGAGCGCATCACCCGCAGCACAAAAGAAGTAGTGGCGCATCTCGAGCAGCATCCCGCCGTGGAGCGGCTGATCTTTCCGCTGCATCCTTCCTTCCCGCAATACGAACTGGCACAACAACAGATGGCCGGCGCCTGCGGGTTGATGACCATTGTGGTCCGCGGCGGCACCATGGAATCGATCACCCGTTTCTGCGAATCGCTGAAGCATATCCTGATAGCCGTGAGCTGGGGCGGACACGAATCCCTGGTCATTCCAAAATGTGCCGGGCTGCAGCCGGGGGCCTTTGATCCCGCGGAGGAAACCCATCGCTGGGTGCGGCTTTATGTGGGCCTGGAAGAGCCTACTTACCTCATTGCCGACCTGGATCAGGCCTTTCACGCAGCAGGCCTCGGTTGATTCCTGTATTTTTACAGGCATGAAGCGAATCGTTTTCTGTTGCGTCCTGCTGGCGACCACCCTCAGCCTGACCGCACAGGAGGCCTGGGATCTCCGTAAATGTGTGGAGTATGCCATGGCGAACAATATCTCGGTCAAACAGGCCGATCTCCAAACCCGGTTTTCCAAACTGCAGCTGACCCAGTCGAAATGGGCGCAGTATCCTACTGCCAACATCCAGGCCAGCACCGGCTTTTCCTTCGGCCTCTCCGAAAACCCCACGACAGGTACCCTGCAAAGCCAGAACTTCTTGAACAGCCAGATCGGCCTTTCGGCCAATGTGACCATGTTCAACTGGTTCTCGCGTCGGCTCAATATCGAAGCCGCCGATCTGAACTTGCAGGCCGACCAGGCTGCTGTACGCAAGGCCCAGAACGATGTGGCCCTGAATGTGGCCGTAGCCTATCTCAATACCCTGCTGGCCAAGAAGTCTGCGGCGATCAATGAAGCGGTGCTCGGACAAACGCGCACCCAGCTTGAAGCCACGCGCCGCCGCGTGGAAGCCGGCACACTCCCCGAGCTCAACGCCCTGCAGCTCGAAGCCCAGCTGGCGCTCGACAGCTCGGCGCTCATCACGGCGCAGACCAACGGCCAGCAGCAGCTCCTCTTCCTACGGGCCCTGCTCAACATCGACCCGGCCCAGCCCTTCGATATCGCAGAGCCACCCGTGGAGTTCATACCCGTAGAGTCCATGGCCGATCTGCAGCCCGAGCTCGTGTACGCTTCGGCGGTGAAGAACCTGCCGCAGCAGCAGGTCTTCGATCTGCGGATCCAGTCGCTGCGCAAAAGCGTATCGGCAGCGCGGGCAGGCATGTATCCCACGCTGTCGGCATTCGGTGGGCTGAACAGCCGTTTCGTGAATATCGAATCCGTACAGCGCTCGGTCTTCAACCCCTCGAAGGCCACAGGCGCAACGGTGGTGGTGAATGGCAATAGCTACAGTGTGGTTGCCCCGGGCATCGACATCCTTAGCCGTGGCGTGACGCCTTACTTCACCCAGCTGGGAAATAATTTCGGCCAGAACATCGGGATCGGCTTCACGGTACCGATCCTGAACGGACGGCAGCTGCGCTCCAACTGGGAACGCAGTCAGCTGAACGTGCAGTCGGTACAGCTGCAGCTCGACCAGTCGAACCTGACCCTGAAGCAGGACATCTACACCGCCTATAACAACGCGGTGGCTTCCCTGCAGAAGTTCGAAGCCAGCCGCAGGGCCCGGGCCGCGGCAGCGAAAGCCTACGACTTTGCCCTACAGCGCGAGAAGCTCGGGTTACTTTCGGTCTTTGACCTGATCCAGACCCAGACCGCGCTCTCCCGGGCCAACACCGATATGCTGCTGGCGCAATTCGATTACGTATTCCGCATGAAGCTGCTGGAGTTTTACAAAGGGCAGGGACTGAAGCTGTGATAGGGAATGAAGAATAAAGAGTAAAGAACAAGAAGTTAAGAAGCAATCAACTAACCAATAAAAAAGGATGAAGGCAGGTGCAGCTTTCTTTCATCCGGCACATCCGTGATTATGAGTAAGTCAGTCAAATGGATCCTGGTCGTTCTTGGAATCCTGGTCGTTGGCCTCATTGCCGTTAAAGCGATCCAGGGAAAATCGGACAAAGGCATCAAGGTTACTGCAGAAAAAGCCAGTATGGGAACGGTGGTCGAAACCGTGACCGCATCCGGAAAAGTATATCCCGAAGTGGAAGTGAAGATCTCTCCCGACGTTGCCGGTGAGATCACCGAGCTGAATGTGGAAGAAGGCGACTCCGTGCGCCGGGGGCAGGTGCTGGCGCGCATTTATGCCGATATCTATTCCTCGCAACGCGACGAGGCTTCGGCCCGCGTGCAACAGTCGCAGGCCACGGTGGCCAATGCCCAGGCCGCGCTCGAGACCCAGCGCGCCCAGCTCGACCAGGCGAAGCAGGTCGTTGCGCGCAACCGCGTGCTCCTGCAGCAGAAAGTGATCTCTGCGGCCGAATTCGAACAGTATGAGACCCAGCTCCGCACGGCACAGGCCGCGTACAATGCGGCGCTCCAGAATATCCGCAGCCTCCAGGCGGCTACCCGCAGCACGTCCACCAGCCTGCAGGCGGCTAACAAGAACCTCGGAAGGACCACGCTTGTTGCCCCGATGGACGGCGTGATCTCCTCGCTGAGCGTGAAGAAAGGGGAGCGCGTAGCCGGTAACAATTTCAATGTGGGTACGGAGATGATGCGCGTGGCCAATATGAGTGCGATCGAAGTGCGGGTAGATGTCGGCGAGAACGATATCGTGAAGGTGAAGGAAGGCGACTCGGCGGACGTGGAAGTGGAAGCGTACAGCCCCCGCAAATTCAAAGGCGTGGTCACCCAGATCGCCAGCTCCTCCAGCCGCGGCGCTACTTCGCTGGCTACATCTACCGGCGACGTTACCAACTACGAAGTGCATATCCGCATCGATGCTGCTTCCTATGCCGACCTGATCGATCCCGCTCGTCCGAAGAAGTTTCCGTTCCGTCCGGGTATGAATGCCAGCGCTGATATCAAGACCAAGCGCCGCGACAACGTAGTGACCATTCCGATTTCAGCAGTGGCCGCGCGCGTGAAGGGAAGCGACAAGAGCATGGATGAAAGCAAGCAGGAAAAGAAAAAAACCTCCGGTGAGCAGGATGATAAGGAAAGCAACCTTCCGGATGGCGAAACCGAGAACGTGGTCTTCGTGATACGGACCGACAACACGGTTGAAAAACGCATCGTGAGTTACGGGATCCAGGACGACAAGCATTTTGAGATCACCTCGGGCCTGAAGCAGGGCGAGATGGTGGTCACTGGCCCCTATGCCGAAGTCAACAAAAATCTGAAGACGGGCAAGGCCGTCAGGGTCGTTACCCAGGAACAACTCTTTTCAAAATAGGTTTCTCATCAGCGAATTTTTTCAATCAGGCAATCTGCGATGAAAGTTGGCGTCATTGGAAATGGAAGCTGGGCAACGGCCCTGGTCAAGATCCTGGCAGATAACGGGCAGGAGGTGAACTGGTGGGTCCGTAACCCGAAGTCGATCGAGCACATCCGCCGCAGGCGGCACAACCCCAATTATCTCTCCTCGGCTTATTTCGACATCGGCAAGCTGGAGCTGTTCAGCGATGTGTTGCAGGTGGTACAGGCCTCCGACCTGCTGGTGCTGGCCGTGCCTTCCGCCTACATCAAGGATGCTTTGGCGCCTCTTCGTGCCGAAGACCTGCAGGGAAAGAAGATCCTCTCGGCCATCAAGGGACTGGTGCCCGGTTCCGATAACCTGCTCAACGAATACCTCAAGGAAACTTACGGCCTCGCGATCGAAGACTACTTCGCGGTGCTGGGCCCCTGCCATGCCGAAGAAGTGGCGGCGGAGAAATTGTCCTATCTCACCTTTTCCGGTGTGGACCAGGCCATGGCGATCACGATAGCTGACCTCTTCCAAACGAACTATATCAACACCATAGTCAACGACGACATTCTCGGGGTGCAGTATGCCGCGGTGCTGAAGAACATCTATGCCCTCGGCGCCGGCATTGCGCATGGATTGGAGTATGGCGATAATTTCCTGTCGGTCTACATTGCCAATGCGGCAGATGAAATGGCCGGCTTCCTGCGCAAGGTGGGTGCCCAGCATATGGTGGTAGGGGAGCACCACGGCACCGATCCGCGCACGCACCGCAAGGACATCAACTATGCGGCCTCCGTTTACCTCGGCGACCTCCTCGTGACCTGCTATTCGCCCTACAGCCGCAACCGCACGTTTGGCGCCATGATCGGCAAAGGCTACACGGTGCAATCGGCCCAGCTGGAAATGAACATGGTAGCGGAAGGCTACAACGCTTCAAAGTGCATCTATTCGGTCAACCGGAACCTCCAGGCCGACATGCCCATTGCCGAAACCGTGTACCGGATCCTCTGGGAGCGGCTCAATGCCGGCGAAGGCTTCGAACAGGTGGAGAAGGTGCTGGTTTGAGGAGTTGACCGACAACCGTCGACCGTTGACGGCTAACCGTTAAAAAGAAATCGCTTCCACATCAGGAGGGCCAACTTCAACAGAAAGCTGCCGGGAATTTTCTCCTGCGCTGCGCGTGATTTACACCGGGAAGCCGAAGGCGCAGTGTAGAGATTGCAGAAAAAACAATGTCGAACAGTTACACGCAACTGGATGTGCACCTGGTCACAGCCGTGAAGTACCGCCGCGCCCTGATCACAGATACCATTCGCAGTCAGGTGCATGCTTATCTGACCGGTATCATCGAACCAGGGGCACAAGCTCGTTCAGATCAATTCGGAGCCCGATCATCTGCATGCGCTGGTCACACTCACGCCCCGGCAGGCTCCAAGTGAATTTGTCCGCATTCTTAAGGGAGATTCCTCGGCCTGGATGAATCGGGAGCTCTTTGAAGGGAAGGCTTTTCAATGGCAACGGGGCTATGGCATGTTTGCGGTATGCCGGAGTAAGGCCAATACCCTGATCCGCTATATCCAGAACCAGCAGGTCCATCACCGGGGAGAAGCCTTCCTGAAGGAATATCCCCGCTTGCTAAGGGAGGCCGGTATCGAATACGATGATACTTTCCTGTTTCAGCCCCTGGCCTGACCGGATGGCGTAGGTTGCGCCGCTACGCGGCACGGAAAATTCATCGACCCCTTGCATCTCCGGGCTGAAGCCCGGAGCTACCCATATTGCGCGCCGATGGCGCACGGTAAATTGGCTTGTGCCGCATCGCGGCGCAACGTGTATAGCCTATGGCTTCAGCCATACGGCGGGATGGTTGCCGTCAGGCGAACATCCCGGCGGCGATGCCGTCGGCAAGCAGCATGCCCGCATCGGTCAGGCGCAGGTGGCCCGATTCGAGGCGCAATTGGTCCGCATCAAGGTGGGAGGAGGCCTCCCGCAGCACCCGTTCGCGTTCGGCAGGACCCCATTCCCGCGTGAGGCGCTCCAGGTCGATGCCTTCCATCGTACGCAGGCCGATCATCAGGAATTCATTGAGGCGCTCGGTGGCCGTCAGCTCTTCAGTTTCCCGTGCCGGCTGCTGGCCGGTGATGCCCTGGATGTATTGCTGGTTGTTGGCCACGTTCCACCGGCGCGCATGGCCATTGAAGGAGTGGGCAGAAGGGCCAAGACCCAGGTAATGGACGCCCTTCCAGTAGGAGGAGTTGTGCCGGCTGCGGAAGCCGGGTCGGGCCCAGTTGCTGACCTCGTAATGCTCATAGCCTTTTTCGCGCAGCCAGTTCATCAACAGCAGGAACTGACGTGCCTGCTTGTCGCCGTCCACGTCGGCCGAGCGCTGGCTGGCGATCAGCTTATTCAGGGGCGTTTTCTCTTCCACGGTCAGCGCATAGCAGGAAAGGTGGGGTACGCCCAGGCTGGTGGCGATCGCCACATTTTCTTTCCAGCCCTCGTCGGAGAGGAGGGGAGAGCCATAGATCAGGTCCATGGTGATATTGTCGAAGGCCGCAACGGCCAGCTCCAGTCCTTCACGCGCTTCTTTTGCCGAGTGGGCCCGGTTCATCCAGCGGAGTTCCTCTTCAAAGAAGGACTGCACGCCGATACTCAGCCGGTTGATGCCCAGGGCTTTCCAATCGGCGAGGGATTGGCGGTTGATATCGTCTGGGTTGGCCTCCAGGGTCAGCTCTGCACCGGGTTGTACCGGGTAGCGCTTCTGGATCGCCGACAGGATGCGCTCGAGCTCGGCCGCGGTCAGCAGGCTGGGGGTGCCGCCGCCGAAATAGATCGTTTCCACAGGCTGTCCGCCGAGGTAAGCGGTTTCCGTCTCCACTTCACGCACCAGGGCGTCTACCAGGTCGTCTTTATACCGCAGCGAGGTGGTAAAATGAAAATTGCAGTAGGTACAGGCCTGACGGCAAAAAGGGATATGCAAATAAATTCCGGCCAACTTCGTTTCTTTAGTCGCGATAGAATGGCGAAGTTAACCTACCTCACGACCCTCCTGCTCGTTTTAACATTCGGCGCCGCGGCGCAGGGCGGAGGCTATTGGCTACGCTACGTCCCCGCCGACACCGATTCCGGCACGCTGCTGCAGAAGACCGGCCTGCGGTCGCGTTTCGTCTCCCGCATAGATGCCGATGTCTATGCGGCAGGCATTCCGGCGCTGCTCCGAAACCAGGGCTTCCTCGCCGCTTCGGTCGACAGCCTGCGGGTGGATTCGAGCGAAGGCTTCGTCTGGCTCTTCCTTGGGCCCCGCTACCAGTGGGCCGGCATCCGCACCCGCCCGGGCGATGCCGCCCTCCTCGAGTCGCTGCGCTTCCCCGGGTTTACCGGCGCGCTCGACTTCAGCCGGATGCAGGCCTTCCAGAAGCAGGTACTCGACCGCCTGGAAGAAGAAGGTTATCCGTTCGGGAAAGTGGAGCTTGACAGCCTGGAACTGAAGGGCGATTCGGTAAGTGCCTTCCTGCGCATCGACCGTGGCCCCATCTACCGGATCGACTCCATCCGCGTTTACGGCGATGCGAAAGTCAACAACGAATTTCTCCAGCGCTACCTGGGGATCGCCAACGGCAGCCCGTACAACAAGCGTAAGCTAGATGCCGTGAGCCGCAAGCTCGCGGCCCTGAACTACCTGCAGGAAGACCGGCGCTCTGACCTTTCCCTGCTCGGAACGGGCTCGGTGCTGAACCTCTACCTGAAAAACCGCCGCAGCAGCCAGGTGAATGCCCTCGTGGGCTTCCTGCCCAATCCCAGCGCGGAGGTGGCCCAGAAAAAACTGCTGATCACCGCCGATGTGAACATCCTGCTGCGCAATGCCCTGGGCAGCGGCGAAACCATGGGGCTCGTCTGGCAACAACTCCAGCAACGCTCGCCCCGCCTCAACCTGCTGTTCGACCGGCCCTATATCTTCCGCTCTCCTTTCGGACTCAACCTGTCGGTAGACATGTACAAGCGCGACTCGCTCTACCTAAACGTGAACATGAACCTGGGTCTGAACTACGGGGTAGGCGAGGGGCGTTCCGCCTCGGTATTCCTGCAGCGGCGCTCCACCATCGTCAGCGGGATCAATGCCGGGCAGGTGGTCGCTTCGCGCAGGCTGCCCCAGGATGCCGACGTCAGCTCGCTGAACCTGGGCGTGGGCTATACCCTCAATACGACCGACTACCGGTTCAACCCCCGAAAGGGCTCGGAGCTGAATCTCACTGGGGCCGCCGGCACCAAGAAGATCCGCCGCAATAACCTGGTGCTCGAACTGGAGGATCCCTTCGACCCCTCGTTCAAATTCGCTTCCCTCTACGATACGGTCAAGCTCAAGGCATACCAGGTGCGCCTCACCGGCTCGGCTGCCCATTTCTTCCCCGTTGGCAAGCAAAGTGCCTTCCGCACCGCGGTTTCAGGGGGCTGGTTCCAGAGCCCGTCTTATTTCCGGAATGAATTGTTCCAGATCGGGGGCATCCGGCTGTTGCGGGGCTTCGATGAAGAAAGCCAGTTCGTTTCCCGTTATGCCATCGGCACCCTCGAATACCGGCTCCGCCTGCAGCTCAACGCGTTTTTCTATGGCTTCGTGGATGGAGGCTGGGGAAAGCATGTGCTGGAAGGGAAAGACCATGGCTACCTGGGAACGGGGCTGGGACTTTCCCTGGAGGTCAAGGCGGGTATCATCAACATTGCCTGGGCGCTGGGCAAGCGGGATGATACCGAGCTCAACCTCCGCCAGTCGAGGGTTCATATCGGTTTTGCGAGTTATTTCTGATTTACCGGCCCGGGACGAATATTTTTGTGTCAAGCGATGAAGACTTTTGTGCTGACCATACTGCTGCTGCTGAGTGGGATCTGTACCTGGAGCCAGGACTCCCTGCCACCTTCGCCTCCACGTCCCGACAGCCTGCCGGCTGTGCGGAGGCCCGTTCAGGCGGCCCGGCCGATCGTGCGGCCGGCGGCCCCCGATTCCACCCTGGTAGCCGACTCCCTGCTCTTCCCGGTGCGCGACCTGGCCCGGATCGCGGCCCTGCAGGCGCCGGGCGATACGGCCCTGCGCAGCCATCACCCGTTTTTCCGGTTCACCGACCCGGTCCGCTTCTCCAATTCGGTGTTTCGTTTTGAAGGGAAGGAGCTGCTTTTCTACAGCCTGATCGCCCTGCTGATCGTTTTCGCCCTGATCAAAAACAGCTTTTACCGCTACCTGCAGGACCTGTTCCGGATCTTCTTCCGCACCACGGCCAAGCAGCGGCAGGTGCGTGAACAGCTGGCGCAGAACCCTTTACCCTCCCTGCTCTTCAACTTGTTCTTCGTCATCAGCATCGGCTTTTTCCTGGCGCTCCTGCTGACGCACTACCGGATGACGGCGGGCTATAATTTCTGGCTGCTCTATGCCTGGTGCCTGGTGGCCCTGGTGGGCATCTACGGGGTCAAGTTCCTGGTGCTGAAGTTTTTCGGTTGGGTGTTCCAGATAGCGGACGCAACGGATACCTACATATTTATCGTCTTTACAACGAACAAGGTGATCGGGATGTTCCTCTTGCCCTTCCTGGTGGTGCTGGCCTTCAGCACCGGGATGCTCAACCAGGTGGCGTTCACGCTCAGCATCTCCATGGTATTGGGACTTCTCGCTTACCGGTTCTTCCTGTCCTATGTGTTCATTCACCGGCAGGTGCAGCTATCGATCTTTCACTTCCTGCTTTACCTCTGTGCGGTCGAGATCCTGCCTCTGCTCCTGATTAACAAACTGTTGTTCACATATCTGGGAGAAACACATTAAATTTGCGCAACGTTAGCCGAACCACACCATATGGTAAAAAACGGGGTTAAGACTGCTGCTGCAGTTTCACAAAAGAAAAAGGTCCTGATTACCCAACCCAGGCCCGAGAGCGACAAGTCGCCGTACTTTGAACTGAGCAGGAAATACGACGTGGAGATGGACTTCTGTCCCTTCATCCGCCTGGAGGCCATTCCGGCTAAGGAGTTCCGCAAGCAAAAGATTGATATTCAGACGCATACCGCGGTGATCTTTACTAGCCGCAACGCCATCGACCATTTCTTCCGCGTTTGCGAGGAGATGAAGGTGGCGGTGTCGCAGGAGACCAAGTACTTCTGCATCACCGAGGCGGTAGCGCTCTACCTCCAGAAGTTCATCCTCTACCGCAAACGCAAGGTTTTCTACGGGGCCGACGGCTCCAACAAGAGCCTTTTCGATGTGATCAACAAGCACAAGAGCAACGAGAAGCTGCTCTATGTATGCTCGGAGAACCAGCAGGATTCGGAGATCACGGGCTGGCTGAAGTCGAACAACTGCGATTTTTCCCTCGCCTTCATGTACCGCACGGCCAGCAATGACGTGAAGGACATCCTCACGGCGAAAGAATACGACGTTATCTGCTTCTTCACCCCCAGCGGCGTGAAGAGCCTCTTCGATAACGTGCCCAAATTCAAGCAGAACGGAACGGTGATCGGCGCTTTCGGCAACAATACCTCCAAGGCGATCGAGGAGGCCGGCCTGAAGCTCGGCATCAAGGCCCCGGAGCCCCAGACCCCTTCCATGGTAGCCGCCCTGGAGCGCTTCCTGTCGGCCGAAGCAAAGAAGAAGTGAGGGGTGGTTGACCGTTAACAGCTTCATCCTGACAGCCTTGGGTGACTTCTGCTTCCTTTTATGTGCGTCCTTGCAAGTGGGGCGAAGCAAGAACACGGATTCAACGGATCTAGCGGATTTTCACGGATGATATTTCTTTGATCCGGAGCTGTTGGCTGGGTGCGGACAAGCATTTTGTTGCACCGAGCGTAGAGAGAGAAACGCAAAGGATTTTGTATGGGTCGGCTCTGTGCTCGAGTCTTGCAGGTAAGGGGCGGTCTTTTCCTCTGCTTATCTCTCCAACGCTAAGGCCGCGAAGGTGGGCGCTGGCGCCCACGAAATACAAGTGCCTCCAGGCCAGAGTCACACTTCTCCTTCGTTAAGCAGGATGCACTTCTTCCCGCCCAGGCGGGAACCTCTTTGCGTCCCTCCGCGCTTAGCGGGATAAACAGAAGAAAAGGCCAACCTCCCCGAAAGCCACTACTTCTTTAGGCGACCGGTACAAAAGTCTTTGCGGTTCCTTCGACAAGCTCAGGATATCGCTCGCAATGACGGCCTTCGCTGCGCTCGCAATGACGGTTACCAAAGGAACGCATCCACGTAACAACAGCAAATAAAAATCCGTGTGCACCCGTTCTATCCATTCAAATCCGTGTTCTTTCTCTAAAAAAGCCCCGGCTACCACAATCCATCCCACAGCGGACAAGAATTTATTCTACAAGCCATCCGACCCGCAAATCGCGCGGAAGGCATGGTAATCAGGCCTTCCGATGAAGTTGCATAAACAACTGATTTACGGAAACTTAGAATTTGGACGAAAATTTTTTGGGGAAGTGGTTTGCGCAATGAGATTTCGTCTAAATTAGCGGAGCGACGAACACAACTTCCCTACCCGGGTACCCTCAGCCCTTTAGGCCAAAGAAACTGCGAAATCCTCTGATGATTATTGAAAAACTAACTGCGTCGTCCCCTGTATGGTCCATACAGGTTCCCATTGTTTGCTATAAATAATTTTTAAAAAAACGTACAATATTCGGTATTGTAAGCCGTTTCTGTTTGTACGCCAAAAAGAAATTTTGGGACTTGGAAATGAGAAAATTTAAAATTAACCTTGTGTTACCGTTTGCTTCAAAACGTTATATTTGCCCAATACCCTCGAGTATGAAAATGAAAAACCATTACTACACGCTTGCCGTACTTGCGTCCTGTACCCTCTTCGCAAGTTGCGGAATGCTTGGAAAAAAAGACAAAGGCAGCCTGCCGAATGATGGCCAGCTCCACGGCATCGCCCCAGGCACGCGCTACACCTTGCCGAAACCTCCCGGCATGGTTTTCATCCCCCAAGGCACTTTCCACATGGGACCTTCCGACGAAGATCCTGCGTACGCATTTTCTGCCCGCAACCGTTCGGTTTCGATCAGCGGTTTCTGGATGGACGCCACAGAGATCACCAACAACGAGTACCGTCAGTTCGTGTACTGGGTGCGTGATTCTGTTGCCGCCAAGAAAATGGGTTATGTCAAGCCCGATAAAGACGGCGTGGAGCGTGTAGACTGGGCTAAAATGAAAACCGTGAAGTGGGGCGACCCCAAGGTGATGGAACAGATGGCGGACCTGATCCTT
The DNA here is from genome assembly GCA_966112575.1 of uncultured Chitinophagales bacterium. GTDB lineage: Bacteria > Bacteroidota > Bacteroidia > Chitinophagales > Chitinophagaceae > Flavisolibacter. The sequence continues at coordinate 1,830 of CBHWDR010000013.1, read as the reverse complement.
CCTCCCGAAGACCGCATCTTCGGCAAGAAAGAGATCGACCCGGCCAAACTCGTTTACCAGGTGGAGCGTTTCGACCTGAAAGAAGCCGCCAAGCGTGGCAACGAGAAGAAGCCCCGCTCTTCCTTCATCGAGCGTTTCCCGGTCCCTGTTTATCCCGATACACTGGTTTGGATCCGCGACTTCGCCTATTCCTACAACGAGCCGATGACGAAGCGTTACTTCGCCCACCCGGCTTTCGGCAACTACCCTGTGGTAGGTGTGAACTGGAAAATGGCCGACGCTTTCTGTAACTGGCGCACGCAATACCTCAACTCCTGGCTCGACTCCAAGAAGCGCGTTCAGGAATCCGACTTCCGCCTGCCTACCGAAGCCCAGTGGGAATATGCAGCCCGCGGCGGCCGTTCGCAGTCGATGTTCCCCTGGGGTAACTATTATCTCCGTAACAAGAAAGGCTGTCTGCTCGCCAACTTTAAGCCGGGCCGTGGCAACTATCCCGAAGACGGTGGATTCTATACCGTACGTGCTGATGCATACTGGCCCAATGATTTCGGTCTGTATTGCATGAGCGGTAACGTAGCCGAGTGGACTTCTTCGATCTACTACGAAGGCTCGTATACCTTCCAGCACGATATGAACCCGGATGTACGCTACAACGCCAAAGACAACGAACCCAAGCGCATGAAGCGCAAGGTGATCCGCGGCGGTAGCTGGAAAGACGTAGGCTACTACCTCCAGACCGGTACCCGTACCTACGAGTACCAGGACTCGACCAAGTCGTACGTAGGCTTCCGCACCGTTATCGATTTGCCCGCTCCGACTACCCGTCGTAAATAATTACTCCACCTGAGAAAATGATCCCATAGTCTTGTGAGGGGCCGTAAAGGCTCCCTCACCGGCTATTGCCTTGCAAAAATTTTTCAACCAACCATTCTTTATAAAAATCACAATCCTTTTTTATGGCAGCAGCTATTCCCGCAAAAGTTAGTAAACTGGTAGACGTATTCGTTTCTATCGCCGCCGCGATCGTAATCTGGGGCGCCCTCCGCAAGATCCTGCACGCTCCCGACGCCGACATCTGGCTGAAGATCGGTCTGACCACCGAAGCCCTCGTGTTCCTTGTTTATGGTTTCCTCTACCTCCGCTATCCCGCAGTAGAAGAGCATCATGCTCCTGCCAAAGGCGCCAACGCCCCCGGCGATGTGCTGGGCTCGCTCGACAAGGCCATGCTTGCTGCTGATATCACCCCGACCAACCTCAACCGTCTGGGCGAAGGCTTCAAGAAGCTGAACACGACCATCAGCAATATGAGCGACATTACCGACGTAGTTGCCGCTACCGGTGATTATACCAAGAAGACCAAGGAAGTTACCCAGGCCCTGACCTCGGTAAAAGACGCATATGTAAATGCCGCCAACTCGGTAGGTGCCTTCAACGCCGCTTCTGATTCTGCCCGTGTATTCCACGATCAGATCCAGGTGCTGACCAAGAACCTCTCTTCGCTCAACACCATCTATGAGCTGGAACTGCAGGAGAGCAACAACCACCTGAAGACCCTGAACTCTTTCTATGGCAAACTGGCCGAAGCTTCGAACGTAATGCTCGGAACCGCCGACGATGCCAAGAAAGTACAGGAGCAGGTTGCCGGTCTCGCCAACAACCTCGGCCGTCTGAACAACATCTACGGCAATATGCTCAGCGCCATGCAAGGCAGATAATATTTGTGTTGCACGAACGTTTGATAACCGATAACCATTACTTAAAGCGACTAAAATATCTGAACCTATATGGCACTACCTAAAGAGCCACGGCAGAAGATGATCAACCTGATGT
>CBHWDR010000012.1:0-16131 GCA_966112575.1 uncultured Chitinophagales bacterium | reverse complement strand
CGATTTCTTCTAATTTTGGGTCTTGTTCCTTTCCGAACAAATCATTGTGATATTCATAGACAAAATCTGACTCAAGGTGAAAATAGTGCAACAGGATGTTGGCAATATCCCTTGCGTCTTTACCTCTTTTCTCAGGTCGGTCATCGTAGGAGATCAGCTTAAGCAGCACAATAGCAGGCAGGGTGGCAACTTCAAACACATGACCGGTTTCGGCAGTTATCAAGTCTGTGCCGCCGGCACTTCCTTAAACCCATTTACCTGGATACTAGTAAGCCCAGCCCCTTCAAAATGTACCCCTTCGTCAATCTCGATCCCGCCGAAGGGCAGGATGTCCACCTCAATTCCATCAGGCGTTAACAATACAAAGGAATTGGCTTTCGTTTCACGAAAACTCTTATGGTCCTTCAGGAATTGCCGTACCGCTTCATAGTCCTCTTTTGACCCAACCAATACTGCAAAGTCAACGTCCCTGGTTTCCCGAAAGCTCTTCTTAGCTCTGGAAAACCAATAATCTCGCGCCAATGCGCCAATCAGGTAATAGTCAGCCCCAACGGATGCAAACGCTTCTTCCAATGCATCAAATACTTCCTTCAAAGCTCTTTCCCCGATGTTATTCAAATTCATTTCTTAAGAGTTCATTGTAGATCCGTTGCGCTGTTTCATTGCACCTTGGGTCTTCAGTAAGCAACAGGTCTGTGTACACTAACAGGGGTGGAGCAACAATGGAGTTGTTCGGAGCATGGATTGGTTCATCTTTCCAAAACTTCTCAAACAACAGCAGGTTTCCCTGCGGATCAGGAATGAGTCGCCATTTGATCATTAAATCTATTTTAGGCTGCTTTGTATATAGGGTGAGTACGCCCGGCTTCAAATAATTCGTATAGTAATCGGCTGCAGGTTCGCCACCCCATGCATCCTGAGCCGGGTCCAACGGTAGCTTTTGCCAGTCGCCTGCTCTTTCCGGGTCAGTAAAGCGGTAGGTTCCCAGGTTCAAGGCCGGTTTTAGGGTCTCGCGGTAGCCGGTGATCCAACGTTCCAGTAGTACGGGCTTATTTTGAAGCTTTACTGTATTACGATCGATGTCGAGAAGAAATCCGTTTTGGCGAAGTCCATCCATTACATTTTTAACGGCCCCCAGTGCAATGCCGGCATCTGCGGCCAGTTGGCGGTATGGCGCATTTACGGCATAAGCGTTTTGAAGCAGATGGAAAACCATTTTTAAGCCGGTCTTAGTAAAAGCACGGGTCGGGCCAGGCTTATCAGCGAGGAAAGGCTTATGCCCATCAATCCAGATGTAGATATCCGGGGTATGCGCAAATATGTTTCCAGCAGCGTCTATATAACCGATCTTTTCCTCCCGGAGCGTTTGCTTCAGGTTGGGAAAAATGCGCTCTGCGATGACCACTAATGGCCCGTAACGTTTCGCCAGGACCAGGATTTGTGGCAAGTGCTGTGTGCGCAGTTCGCGTTTGACCTCAATGAAAAAATGAGCTGTTTTATCTGGCAGTTCCAATGTTAACTCCCCATCGATCTCATCCTGACGCTGCTTCCAGGTTCCAACTATTCCATTCTGGCGCAAAAGTGCAAAAAGAACAGGCTGAACAATACCTATTTCATTCATAAATAGCGCGTTCACGTAACGTGAACAACACAAATATATGAACATTAAAACAAAATGAAAGCCAAGTGTTCAATATATTTCGATGTTCACGAATCGTGAACGAAAGTACAATGAAATCATGTGCTGGTTAATCTAAAAGCAATAAGCACAAGGAAGCTTACTACATGAAAGTATGGGCTCAACAGGTCTTAACGAAGAAGTCCATTAACACTCATTGCCCGTTTCCATACACCTTATTGATCGCTTCTGTTTTATTCTGCACGTGCAGCTTGGAGTAGATGTTGCCGATATGCTGCCGCACTGTATGGAAGCTGATGTGCAGCTGGTCGGCGATCTCCTTATACAGAAGGCCACGGCTCAGGTAGTCGAGCACTTCCAGCTCCCGGTTGGTGAGCAGGGCTGCGGCGGCCGGACGGCTGTGCTGCTGCTTGTCCTGGAAATAGGCGACCAGCTTGCGGGCGATGGAGGCGCTCATGGGCGAGCCGCCTTCATAGAGTTCCTTGATGGAGCTGATGATCTGCGCCGGCGCGGTCTTCTTGAGGAGATAACCGCTGGCCCCGGCCTTGAGGGCCTCAAAGACCTGTTCATTATTCTCATATACCGTGAACATCATGATCTGCAGGGCGGGAAGCAACTGCTTGATGCGGGCCACGCATTCGATCCCGCTAATGCCGGGGAGGTTGATGTCCATGAGGATGATGTCCGGCTTGAGCAGGGGCACTTCCAGCAGGGCGGCTTCCGCGGTGCGGTAGGTGCCCAGCAGCTGCAGGGCCTCGTCATGCTGCATGAAGGCGGTGAGGCCTTCTACCACTTCTTCGAGGTCTTCGACGATCACGACTTTGATCGGGGTCATGGTGCAAATGTATTGGCGCCGGAAGGCCCGGCCTATAGGTATTTTATCCGGGTAGGCGGTCGAGCCGGATCGTCAGCCGGGTGCCTTTCCGGCCATCGACCTCGAATCGGCCACCGATCTCCTCCACCCGCCGGCGCATGTTTTCCAGGCCGTTGGCAAAGGGTCGGACCGAGCCGGCGTCGAAGCCGCGGCCATTATCCGCGATCTCGAGACGCAACGAACGCCCGATGGAAAAGCGGATGGTCACCTCGGTGGCTTCCGCATGCTTGGCGATGTTGTTCAGCGCTTCCTTGATCACCAGGAAAAGGTTCCGACGCACCTCGCCATTCAGGGGGCGGTCTACCGGCACTTCCGACGCGAAACGAAGAACAATCTTCTTATCCTCGAGGAACTCGGAGGCATAGGCGCGGGTAAAGGATACGAGGTCGCCGGCCGAATCGTAGCGCTGGTTGAGGGCCCAGACGATCTCGCCCATTTTTTCCGACATCTCATCGCTGAAAGCCGAGATCTTGTTCAGGTCCGCCGAGATGGGCAGGGTGCGGTTCTGCAACTGCAGCTTCTCGCTGAGGAACTTGATCCGCGAAAGGCCGGCGCCCAGGTCATCGTGCATGTCGGTGGCGATGCGGGTCCGCTCCTTCTCGATCACCTGCCGCCGCTCGAGGACCAGGCGCTGCTGCCGGAGCTTGCGCACATAAACCGACCGGACCAGGAGCACGATGACCGCGGTAAGCAGCAAGACCAGCAGCACGCGGAAAGGGATCGTTTGCCAGAAGGGTTGCCGGATGGTGAAGGAGTAATCCAGGTGTTTGTCGGGGTAGATCCGCGCCGGGAACGAAGCCGTCACGGAAAGGGTGTAGTCGCCCGGCTCCAGGTTGTTGATCTCGAAGACCGGGGACGCGCTTTTCTGCTGCCAGGTCCGTTCGCCGCTGCGCAATGCAAACAGGAACTGTACTTCCCGGTTCCGGATAAAGCTGGGCGCCGCCACTTCGAAACGAAGGTTGTTCTGCCGGTAACCCAGGCTGCTTTCCTTCCCCAGTGAGATGCCGTTTGCTGCCAGGTGGTCCAGGTAGAACGAGGGCTGGTAGCCGGTGCTGCGGCGCTGCGGCGGGGTCCAGGAGAACACTTCGCCTTCGATGCTGCGCGCATAGACCGTATCCCCGGCAACTACCGTCTCCATCATCTGGCTGAACTGGTTGGCCGGAGCCGAGATCCGTTCGACCAGGGTGTCGCCCTCGCGGCATTGGAGCAGATCGAGGCCGGAAGCCGTGGACAGCAGGTACTGGCGTTCGCTGATGCGCCCGATAAAGGTCACGAAGTTGTTGGAGAGCCCGCGACTGACCCCATAGCGGGCCTGTTCCTTCCATTTCCCATCGTAGCGCAACTCGACCAGCCCCGACATGCGTGTACCGACCCAGACCCGGTCCTTCCCTACCTGCTGCACGCATCGGGCTGCAAGGCCGGGCATCCGCTGGCGCTCGGTCACGGTTAGCGCGCCGTCGCGGTACCGGATCTTCACCAGGTCATCGGAACGGCAGAAGACCCAATAGGTATCCGGCTCGGTACAGACCGCCATATCAGCGAAGTAAGGGAGCTTGAGGTAACTGATCGCACCCTGCGGGTCGAGGCGTATAAAATACAGGCCGGTGAGGAAGGCATTACCGGCCGGGTCGGTACCGGCTCGCTCGGAGAACAGGTAAGGATTGTCGGAGCGAAGTCCGGCCGGCAGGGGGATCTCCCGGCCATTCAGCGATCGGAAGCTGCCCGGAGTGGCGTACCAGGAATCCTTTCCCAGCCGGAACAGGAAGGGACGGGCTTCGGCGGGCAGGTCGGCCAGCTTCATCATTGCAGCACCCGATCTCCGCCATACCATGCGATCACTGGACATCAGCAGGAGGCCCTCTTCATCGCGCAGCAGGGAAGAGCTCGAGGGCAGGCCACCGGCTTTCCGGAAGCTGACCGCTTCCAGCTTCACCGCACCGAGCCCGAATGCGAGCAGCCAGGTATTCTCCTCCGGGTCGCGAAAAACATAATAATATGATAGCTCGGCGCTTTGATTGAGCGGGTAACTGCGCACGTCCCCGGTTTCCGGGTCGAGCTCTGCCAGCAGGTTGGAGCGAAGCTGGTACCAGGCTTTGCCCTCCAGAAAATAGATCGGTTTTGGCCGGTTCCCACCCTGCCAGGCCCTGGGGAGGACAATGGCTTCGGGTGCACCCATGCGCCCCCCGCTGAACGGGATGCGATAGAACTGCTCGTCACGAACGAGCGCAAGGCCTTTTGGATCCGGGCGGTAGCCCTGGGCGCCAAAAGGGAGGTTCAGCACCTGTTCCACATGAAGGTTCTTCCAATTGAAGGCGGTAAAAGCCGTTCCCCTGGGCCCCTTCTGTTGCAGGTAAAGGCGATCGCCCACCACGCCCAGGGCTTCTACGTAACCGCGCTCTTCCTGCCGGAAGGGTTCGTGCCCGGTAATGAAGACCAATTTACCCTCGCTGAACCGGAAAAAGCCACGGATGGTTTCGATGAGCCAGGACGCGCTGCCGGTGCGGAAGGCGCCCCGGAGCTCGTGGCAGGCGCGGAAGGTGGTGGAATCGATTTCCAGTTGCCCATCTTTCCATACATAGGCCAGGTGGCCGGAGCTGAGCAGCAGGAAGTGGTTCCTGCGCAGCTCTAATACGCCGGTGATGAGGGTAATGGGCGTACCGGCTACGGATGTGAAATTGCGCATCTGCTTCCCGTCGTAAATACTGAAGCCGTCGCGGGTGAGGAAAAACATGCGGCCGAGGCTGTCCTGGTAGAGAAAGCTAACCTTGGCGTCGACCAGCCCGTTCGCCGGCGAGTAGGCATCGACGTTGTATTGGGCGGAAAGGGAAGCCGCCAGGAAGAGGAAGCAGGTCAGCAGGGACAGACGCATGCTTTTAAAGATAGTATGAAGCTCTGCGAATTAGAAGCCCCGGGGATGCTTCCTGCGCAAAATCAGGTTCTGTCCGTCCACGTCGGGAAAAAGCCCTCGCCGAAGACTTATCTTCGCGCCCATGGCAACGATCAAACCCTTCCGCGCCCTGCGGCCCCATAACGAATATGCCGCGCAGGTAGCCTCCCGCCCCTACGATGTGCTCAACTCCGAAGAAGCCCGCCGCGAAGTGGGCGACAACCTGCTGTCCTTCCTGCATGTGACCAAGTCGGAAGTGGACCTCGATCCATCCGTGGACATCCATTCCCAGGAAGTATATGACAAGGCCAAGGAAAACCTGCAACGCTTCATCGACAACAAGATCCTCTTCCAGGAAGAAGCGCCCTGCTATTACATCTACGAGCTGGCCTGGAAGGGCCGTACGCAGACCGGCCTGGTCTGCGCATCCTCGGTAGAAGATTATTTCAACGATGTGATCAAGAAGCACGAGTTCACACGGCCCGAGAAAGAGAAGGACCGCATCGACCATATGCGCACCATCCGCGCGCAGACCGGCAACGTCTTCCTTGCCTGCAAGGACCTGAAAGAACTGAACGACGTGTTCGACCACTGGAAGGCACAGAACAATGCTGAATACAATTTTACGGCGGCCGACGGCGTGGCGCACACCATCTGGGTGGTGAACAAGGTGGCAACTATTGACGTGCTGACCAATCTTTTCAAGGAGAAGATCCCCTTCACCTATATCGCCGACGGGCATCACCGCTGTGCTTCTGCCGCCAAGGTCAGCGAGCAGCTGCCCGAGAGCGAGGACGCCAAATTTTTCCTGACCACCATCTTCCCTGCCAACCAGCTGGCCATCCTCGACTACAACCGCGTGGCGAAAGACCTGAACGGCCTCACCGAAGAGGAGTTCCTGACCCGCGTGGGTGAAACGTTCACGGTTGCGAAGAGCGAAGGCGCCGTATCGCCGAAGCAGCTGCACGAATTCGGGATGTTCCTCGGCGGACAGTGGTACCGGCTGACGGCCAGGGAAGGCAGCTTCCGCAACGATCCGATCGGCGTGCTCGATGTGACCATCCTCCAGGAGCAGGTGCTGGACCGGATCCTGGCGATCCGCGATCCGCGTACCGACAACCGCGTGGACTTCGTGGGCGGCATCCGCGGATTGGGCGAACTGGAAAAACGGGTAAACGGCGGCGATGTGAAAGTTGCATTCTCGCTTTACCCCGTTAGCATCCAGCAGCTGTTCGACATCGCCGATGCCGGCAATGTGATGCCCCCGAAGAGCACCTGGTTTGAGCCGAAGCTCCGCGATGGCCTGCTGACGCATCTGATCTAGCCGTTAGCGATTGGCTGTCAGCCATTGGCCGTCAGCTGCTGCCAACGGCCAATAGCCAACTATCCGCTTCTCCTGCTCGTCTGAACATTCCGGCCGGGCAACTGGCCTGAAGTTTTAAGGAATCATATGCATCAAACCACACTACATTTACCCACTATGAAACGGATCTTTTCCTTTTTCCTTGGCCTGGCGATCGCCGCTACGGCGCTGGCCCAGCCCGGGCCGCGCGAAACCGCGCGCGGATTCATGATGAAGGGTGACTTCAACAACGCCATCCTGGTGTTGAACAAGGCGCTGGAGTCGGACCGCGAGAACCTGGAGCTGAGCAAGGACCTGGCGCTGGCCTATACCTACGACAAGAACTTCACGAAGGCCCTCAACGTGGTGAAGCCGCTGGTGGAGCGCGACGATGCCGACGAGGCGACCTTCCAGGTGGCCGGCAACGTGTACCGCGCCCTGGCCCTGTACAAGGATGGTGAGAAGATGTTCAGGAAAGGCCTGAAGAAATACCCCAACAGCGGCCCCCTGCACAGCGAATTTGGTGAGCTGCTCTGGGAGAACAAGGACTATGATGCGGTCAAATACTGGGAGAAGGGCATCGAGGTGGCGCCGAACTATGCCGGCAACTATTACAATGCCGCTTCTTATTACTACTTCACCAAGGACAAGATCTGGACGCTGATCTATGGCGAGATCTTCGTGAATATGGAGTACCTCACCGAGCGTGCCACGGAGATGAAGCGCATGCTCCTGAGCACCTACAAAGAGAAGTTGTTCACCGAGAAGCTCTCTTCGAAAGAAGCGGCTTCCATGAGCGACTTTGCCACGGCAGTGTACCGGGCCTACAACCGGCAGTCGAACCTGCTCATGCAGGGTGTGACCATCGAGAGCCTCAACATGATCCGGACGCGCTTCATCCTCGACTGGTTCAACAGCGATGCGAAGAAATTTCCCTTCCGTCTTTTCGAATACCAGCAGCAGCTGATCAAGAGCGGGATGTTCGAAGCTTACAACCAGTGGCTCTTCGGGCCGGTGGATAACCTGGCGGCTTACGACCAGTGGACAAAGGCCAATGCCGATGCCTACAATAAATTCAGGACCTTCCAGGAAGGCCGGGTTTTCAAGATGCCGGAAGGGCAGCACTACGCCAAGAAATGATTTGTGATCCCGGTCTTCGACCGGGATTTCTTTTCACCACAAAGCCACCAAAACACGAAGGACACAAAGACTATTGAAACATAAAGGCAGGGTTACGAGTGCTTTTTCCTTGATCCCAATAGTAACGCAGATCAATATTTTCTACTTTGCGTCTTTCGCGCTCCTGCGCATTTGATTTTGTGCTGCCTGGTGGCCTTGGTGTCTTCGTGGTTTAAAAAAGGAAATCTTTATTTAATTTGACCACCGAACCAGCGGAACCGATCTCTTACCGTTTAAAAAACGATTGTGATGCAGCAACCACACCGGTTATTTGATTTTTTTGAGCAGCGGATGAAGAACGACCCCGGGGGCGATATGCTGGCCGCGAAGGAGAATGGAACCTGGCGCGCCTATACCGTGGAAGAGGTAAAGTCCATCGTGGACCGCCTCAGTGCCGGCCTGCTGGCCCAGGGCTTTGGCGGCAACGACACCACGGTGGAAGGCCGCTGTAAGATCGCCGTGCTGGCAAAAAACCGCCCCGAATGGATGTTCCTTGACCTGGCGGTGCAGCAGATCGGCGCGGTACTGGTGCCCCTCTATCCCACCATCCACATTGCCGACCTGGAATTCGTGCTGAACGATGCCGAAGTAAAAGCCGTATTCGTGAACGACCTGGATCTCTTCCAGAAGATGAACTCCATCCGTTCGCGGGTACCGAGCGTGCGCAGCATCTATTCTTTCGAAACGGTGGAGGGCGCATCCCACTGGAAAGAATTGCTTTCCCTGGGCGGAGCAGTGCAGGAAGAGCAACTCCGGGCCGCCCGCGAGCGGATCGACGGCGAAGACCTCTTCACCATCATCTATACCTCGGGCACTACCGGCACGCCCAAGGGCGTCATGCTCTCGCACCGGAATATCCTTTCCAACGTCATGGCTTCGCTGCCCGTATTCCCGCCGGGAGAAAAACAGAAATCACTCAGCTTCCTTCCGCTCAACCACATCTTCGAGCGGATGGTGACCTATATCTATCTCTTCAAGGGCACCGCCATCTACTATGCCGAAAGCATGGAAACGATCGGTGATAACCTCAAGGAAGTGAAGCCCAATGTGTTTACCACCGTGCCGCGGTTACTTGAAAAAGTCTACGACAAGATCATGGCCAAGGGCGCAGAGCTGACGGGCGTCAAGCGAAAACTGTTCTTCTGGGCCCACTCGCTGGCTGAGCGCTTCGAGATCAACCAGAACCAGGGCGCCTGGTACAACATGCAGCTGGCCCTGGCCAATAAGCTGATCTTCTCCAAGTGGCGCGAAGCCCTGGGCAACAACCTGCAATGCATCGTATCGGGCGGGGCAGCCTGCCAGGTGCGGCTGATCCGCATCTTCACCGCGGCGCGCATCATCGTGATGGAAGGTTATGGACTGACGGAAACCTCACCGGTGATCGCCGTGAACCGCTTCACCGAAGACGGACGCATGTTCGGCACCGTAGGGCCGCTGATCGATAACGTGGAAGTGAAGATCGCCGACGACGGCGAGATCCTGACGAAGGGGCCCAACGTGATGATGGGCTATTACAAGCGCCCCGACCTCACCGCAGAAGTGATCCAGGACGGCTGGTTCGCCACCGGCGACATCGGCACCATCGTAGACGGGCATTACCTGAAGATCACCGATCGCAAGAAGGAGCTCTTCAAGACCAGCGGGGGCAAGTATGTAGCGCCGCTGCCGATCGAGAACAAGCTGAAAGAGTCGACCTTCATCGAGCAGGTGATGCTCGTGGGATCGGGCTATAAATTCGTTGGCGCCCTGATCGTGCCGGCCTTTCCCTACCTGCAGGACTGGGCACGGAAGGAAGGCATCACCGACCTGTCGAACACCGCGCTGATCGCCAACCCGAAAGTGCAGGCTCTTTACCGCGACCTCGTGGATTCCTTCAATAAATTCTTCAACCATGTAGAGCAGGTAAAGCGCTTCGAGCTGCTGCCCGACGAGTGGACGGTGGACACGGGTGAGCTTACCCCGAAACTGTCGCTCAAGCGCAAAGTGGTGCTGGAGAAATACAAGGAAGCGATCGACCGCATTTACAGTTAACCTCCCAATAATAAAACCGCGAAGACCTCAGGCGCTATATCCTTGCGTCTCTGCGTCTTCGCGGTCCTTCTTTTAATCACTTCAGATCCTGTCCCGGATCGTTCACGCTCCGGTCGGCCTTGGGTTCCGGCATGTCAGAGATCGATTTATCGTGAAAATCGTTGGGTTGCTGGTCGATGTATTCCGGCTGGTTCTTGAGCATCTGGTCGGTTTCCGTGGGCCGCGGATAAGAAAGCGGCCGGTCCTGTTTGTCTTTATCGTCGCGCATGATCTTCGTTTTATTGATGTATCCAATTGCAGTGCCATAAACGAGGAAGCCCCGTACCGGGGTACAGGGCTTGCCACATAGAAGAACTAAAACCTTGATGTACCAGGGCGGGAGTACAAGCCCGATCCTGGCACCGGGGGCTTACATGCCTCCCTGTCCGCTGCGGGAAGAGCCGCCTTCTTCGGAGCCTTCGCTTCCGCTGCGGCCAGTGTTGCCGGTGCCGGTGCTTCCACCACGGCCCGAATCACCACCTTCGAGATCGGATGAGCCGGAGTTGCCCATAGAGCCACCCTGCTGCGATCCGGAAGTTCCCATGCTCTGACCGCCAAGACCTTCCTGGCCACGACCGCTCTGCGATCCGCCCTGAGAGCCTTGATTGCCCTGGCTGCCGCCCATACCGGATTGACCCGACTGGCTGCCGCCCTGAGAACCTGAAGTCTGCTGCGAGCCACCGAGGCCGCCGCTCTGCTGGGATCCACCCATGCCGCTCTGCGACTGGTTACCCATGTTCGAGCTTCTTTCCTGATCTTGATTTCTGTTGTTGTCTGCCATGACTGTAGATTTTAAAGTCAGAAAAATTGATGTAACATTTCTAAAGCTTAAAATCTCATGCCTGAGGTGTGCAACCGGAATTCGTGCCGCCTGAGCCGGATGGGCCTGCTTCGACCTTCAACCGATTGTGGAAGCTTGTGGACAGCGAGCGCTTACTGATCCGCTACCTGTCCATCGAAGTCGCTGCCCGTGACCGAGTTCTTGGTTGTGACACCCGAGCTGTGGCTGGAACGGGAGCTATTGCCCGAAGCGCCATGCGTTCCGTGATGATCCATATCGGTTGTGCCACCCCGTGTGGCCGAGGCGTTCTGATGATCGCTGTTGGCGCCACCGGCACCCTGCAGCTGCTCGCGCTCTTCCTGCAGGCCGTCGTTCTTTTGATTCTCTTTCATATAGATTATTTTTAATGTATTTAATGATTCATGCCTCTTCCGCCGATGCGGCCGCCATCGGAGCCGCTTTGCTGGCGTCCCTGGCCATACCGGTTCTGGATCTGGCTCATGGTCTCGAATTCATGCTTCTCCGCACCTCTTTTCTTCGACGTGCTTTTGGAAGCAGTGGCTTTCTGCTTTTTTGCCTTCCCACTCATAACGCATGTTTTAGGTTAACGATGTGAATCCTTTTTCGAGGGATTCGCGGCTTTGTTGTTGCCGGTACCAGAACTGTTTCCCGAGCCTGAAGAACTTCCGCTTCCCCGCTCATTTCCCGAATACTGCGTATCCTGGTCGCTCAGGCTACGGCCGGTGCCACCCGAACGATTGTTATTGCCCCTTTGCGTTTCACCGCTTTCATTGGGCTGCGTGCGCTTATCATTCTTTGCCATAGAGATTGTTTTCCTAGGCAAGAACCAAAACCAAGCCACAACCGACCTCACCCCCTAACCCCCTCTCCAAAGGAGAGGGGAAGCCTCGAATAGAGATTATCCTCGACTATTACCTCAATACCTTATTACCCTATTACCCAATACCCCAATACCTATTAACGAACACTCACCTCCTGCTCAGGATCTCCATCATCAACCCGTTGAGCTCTTTTGCATACACCTGCGTACGGGAGCGCATCTCGCCGTGGGGTACTACGCGGTTGCCGATGAGGGCATACCAGGTTTGGGAGGAGCCGGCAGTGAGGAAGCCATGGTCCGACCAGCTGGAAGGCTTGGAGCCGCGGCCGTGGTCGGTAGTAATTAAAAACGTTGTCTTGCCGGCGTACTCGGGCATGTTCTGCAGCATGCGCCAGAGCTCGCCGATCATGCGGTCGGCGTTGTTGGCTTCCTGCAGGTATTGGTCATAATCCCCGGCATGGGCAGCGTTATCGGTGCCGCTGAAGCTGAGGAAGACCACGGAGGGTTTGTTTTTCTGGATGTATTCCTTGCAGGCCACGTAGGTGAGCTCGTCGTAACGCGTGGCATCATCGGCGCCCATCTTCGTTTGGAAATTGTTCACCATGGCCTGCGCCGGCGTGAGGTCGGTTCCTTTGACACGGTCGTGGGCACTGTTGAGCACGAAGCTGCCCCGCTCCTCACGGTCGAGGATGTAGGGAAAAAGCTCCCAGGAGGTAAAGGCCGCCACCTTGTTGCGGTAAGCGCCGGTATCGTTGAGGATCTCGAGGATATTGCGGTTGCGGTTCTTCCGCTTCTCATTGCCATAGATCGAGTAGTCCACCTCGCCGGTGAGCAGCTCATTATAGCCGGGATAGGAAAGGGCGTAGGGGTTCGATACGTTGACCTTATTGCCGTAATTGCGGTTGCCGTAGACCTCGCCCTGGGGTGCGATCACATTCCAGAGAAAAGGCATCAGGCGCTTGCGGCGCTCTTCCGGGGAGCGGTCCCAGTACATGGCCAGGCTCAGGCTCGTATCGGCATTCGCTTCTTCATCCCGCACCAGCACCGAGTCGGCGCCGCCGAACAGCTCCTGCCATCGGAACCCGTCGAGGGTAATGATCACGAGGCGGTTTTCCGGGTTCATGGCGCGCAGGGTGCGCGCCGTGTTACTCACAGATACGGTAAGGATGATCAACAGGATCGTCAGCACAATTCCCTTCATACCGGGGAATAGGAAAAAAAGTGTACCAATTTCCGATGAGAGAATTAGCTAATTAGATAATGAGCTAATTAGCTAATGGGTGATTCTTTGGTTGAGGGTGGTTCTTTATTTTAAATAAAATCCCCCGACAAAGCTGTCGAGGGATTTTGCAAAGCAGCAACTAAATAACTCAACGTGCTGTGGAAAAACTGAGCGGGACATTGATCTTGAATGAGAAATTTCGTCCCCGGTTGAACACCCCTATGCGGCCGGTGACCGGGTTTTCGGCCGTGTACTTCAGGCGACTGAGGTGCGACTGATAGGCCACATCGCCGATGTTCTGCACATTCAGGTAGAGGCTGAACAGGGTCTGGCTCCTGCGCATCACGTCGAAGTTGAGGCCTGCATGCAGCAGGGTATAAGCCGGCGTGGCGGTTTCGGTGTCGAAGGCCGTGAAGGGATCGTTTTGCGCGAAGGTCCGGTCGGCCTCGAAATGGAGGTTGAGGTTGCGCACCCGCTTCCCGGTTTTCAGAAACTCGCCGCGCAGCTCGGAGATCAGCCGTGGCGCCGGGATCAGCGGCAGGTCACGCACGCCTTCCACATCGGAAAGGAACTGGCCCCGCACATAAGAAAACGTATTCTGCCAGTGCAGCCAGTCGAGCGGATGCGGATGAATATCCACCAGCGCCTCGAAGCCATAGAGGCGTGCGTCGTTCTGCCCGAAGCGGAAGGCCTGGATCAGGTCACCGTCGACCAGCACCATGGAGTCGCCGCCACCGGCAGCAGGCAGCTTGCTGTAGAAGATGAAATTGTTGATGCGGTTGTAGAAGACCGATCCCTGGAAGAGCACATGCGTGGAGTTGATCTCGGCGCCCAGGTCGGCCTGGAAGCTCTTCTCCGAACGCAGGTCCTGGCTGCCGTATTCATACCGGTTCGTGCCTTCGTGGGTGCCATTGGAGGCCAGCTCCGGTATACTTGGCGCCCGGAAGCCTTTAGCGAGGTTGAATTTCACCACCACGTTCTCATTGGCCGCATAGCTCATGCCGGCGCTTGCCGAGAAATTCGAAAAACGCCGTTCGAAAGCCGTGAATTTCTGATCGCCGTTCTCTTCAAAGGGCTTCGAGTCGAGGGAGCGCCGGTCGAAGCGCAGGCCGCCGCTGAAGGAGGTCTTGCCGATCGACTTCTGTGCATACACGAAAGAGCCAATGTCGAAAAGCGTGTATTCGGGGATGAGCACTTCCTCGCCTTTATTCTCATTCGCCTGCCGCATGCCGTTGACACCAATGGAAGTATTCCACCCGGAGGCTTCCGGAAGGTGGTAAACGAGGTTGTAGTTGACCGTCTTCAGATCGAAATACAGGCTGCTCACCTTCGGCAGGTCCACGTCGCCGAACTCGCGGCGCTGGTTGCGTTGCCAGGCAAGCGTGAAGGCGAGCCGTCCCTTGCCGAGCCGGAAGCTGTTGTCGGAGGTCAGCTTGAGGTGATTGATCTGCTGGTAGGGAACCTGGGGCTCGGTGCTCCTGAAATCGGCATCAGTGGCTCTTTCTTCGCCACCACCGGGAACCGGCTTGAGGAAATAACCGAGGCTGTCGCGTTCTCCTTCGATCATGCCCAGCTTCTGGTTGAAGGAGCTCACGATGAAATGCGAATAGCCCCAGGTGCGGTTGATGCCGGCATAGCCGCCGTAGTTGCCTTCGCGGAATTTGGAGTTGAATACCTCACCGTCGTACCGGTTGCTGTAGTCGGCTGCGCGCTTCACATCACCCCATACATTCCAGTTGACCCCATTCTCATTGCCGCCCACCGATCCGAAGAGTGAGCGCTGGCGGTTGTTGGTCTGGTAGTCGGAAAGTACGTTGGCGCGGATGGTGTGGTCCGGCACCGGGTTGGTAGTGAGGATGTTGATCACGCCGGCCAGGGCATCGCTGCCGTAGATGAGCGAGGCCGGGCCTTTCACGATCTCCACGCGGCTCACGCTGTTCTCATCGATCTCGATGCCATGCTCGTCGCCCCACTGCTGGCCTTCCTGGCGGATGCCGTCGTTGATCACCACGAGGCGGTTGTAGCCAAGGCCGCGGATGATGGGTTTGGATACGGCCGGGCCGGTGCTCAGCTGGCTCACGCCGGGCTGGCGGCTGAGGGCGTCGATGATGTTGCTGCTGGGCGTAGCCAGCAGCTCGGCCTTTGTTACCCGGGTGATGGGTATGGGCGCTTTACGGATGCTGGTAGCGGAAGCGACCGCGGTGACGGTCACGCCTTCGTTGCGGAGCACTGCCGGCGTCAGCCGGAAATCGTGTACCGTGGCGCCTTCGAGGTCGATATGCTCCACGATGGTCTTGTAGCCCTGGTAGGAGACTTCGATGATGGTATGCGAGAGGGAGAGATTACGAAAAACAAAACGTCCGTTGGAGTCGGTGGTCGTACCGCTGCGGACATCGTTGAGCCAGAGGGAAGCGCCGGGAAGCGGCGCGCCGGTGCGGGCGTCGGTCACGAGGCCGGAAAGCTGGGCCACGCGTCCCTGCGCGCACAGGGCATGGGAAAGACCTGCCAGTAGCAGGAAGAACAGGATTTTTTTCATGTCTGCTGTTTAGGGATAAAATGAGGTTCGAGGTCACTCGGAATGGCTAGGCCACCGGTGGACCCCGGCTATCCCTGAAAGGCATCGGCCGCGCCGCCAGATCGGCCACGGGCGCTGCATGATGCGTAGCAGTTGGGGTTGCGGGCAGCCGGATCCCGGCCGGCTGCACCGGTTCGAAAGGAGCGGAAACCACGAGGTCATCGCAATGGCAATGAATGGCCTGCTGGTGGAGCACCCGGGCCTGGTGGTTCTTCTCGCAGGAAGGACCATCGGTGTGTTGGGCCACCAGGTCGTGCAGGTAGAGCTTCGGGGCATTGCCGAGGGCAAAGACCAGGAGCAGCACGAAGGCCAGCAGTTGCCGTATGACCGATTGCTTCTTCACGTTGAGGGGCGAAGGTACAGCGCACTACCCGATCGGCGATGTGCTATTTCGATACTTCGTCGCGGATGGTGGCCAGGGCCTGGAAGCGCCGGGCTGTTTCGATGGCATCGCGGTAGAACATAGGCTTGGTCACGTAGGAATGCGCGCCGGCTACGAGACAGGCTTCTTTTTCCAGCTGGTTGACGGATGTGGAGTAGATGATCACCTGCAGGTCCCGGTAGCGGTGATCGCGCCGGATCTGCAACAGGGTCTGGGTACCGTTGAGTATCGGCATTTTCAGGTCGAGGATGACCAGCCGGGGCAGGTCGGAATCGGACAGGCTTCGCAGGTGCCGAAGCGCTTCTTCCCCATTTTCCACGAAATGGATGGTGTCGGGAC
>CBHWDR010000011.1:0-16610 GCA_966112575.1 uncultured Chitinophagales bacterium | reverse complement strand
CCACGCAGTTCGCGGATACTATCATCGGCAACTTCGGCAAACAACCCGAGATCGGCGCTCGTCCCATCCTCGACAACCATCCGGAAAGCACCGCTGTATGCCGCCTGGAAAAGAACACCATGATGGTGACCAAGGAACTTCAGGAAGAAAAAATCGTGGGCGTGGACATTTTTATCGAGTCGGCCGAGCAGCCCACCGCCGTAGCGGATAAATGCCTCCGGCATACCAGCGACCTCTTCAAGCTGGTGACGATCTCCAACCGCGGCACGCAGGTATGGCCCAAAGGCTCGGTATTCACCAACCTGGTGAACCAGTACCGTTGCCGTTTTGAGAGCGTGGAAGAAGCCGCTCTCACACAAACCGACATCATTGAACTGCAGCGCCGGCTGATGCAGGATTTCAAGATCTGCTCCACCGAGTTGCTTAACATGTGGGAAGGTAAGAAAGCCTACAGCCTTGCCCAGGGTCAGTAAGGGAACAGATACAATGCGTTCGTCATCTGTAACCGGATGAACCCGAACGAAAACATAGAGCCCCCGGTCCGGGGGCTTTTTATTGGTAATAACTTCCGGGAATCCAGGCCTCCGGTTTACCTGCTCTGCGCTTTTTTATTTACTTTCCTGCTCCCCTGACCCTGTCGAAACGCGCTAAAAACCTGCGTTATGTTGACTGTCCGTTCCTTGTTTGCCTTGCTGTTCCTCTTCGCTGTACTGGCTGGTTCTGCGCAAAGCTTTTCCGCGCGCACCAATGTCGCGATTAATACCCATTGCAATGGCTTTTACGAATACCTCCCGGCGGGCTACGACCTGGGTGCTGCCACCCAGTATCCCCTGCTGATCGCGGTGCACGGGCTGGGGGAACGCGGCAACGGGAATACGGAGCTGAACAAGCTGATCATCCCGGGGAAGGGACTGGCGGCCTTGCTCAACACCGGCAGCTTCCCCGGCTCCTTTACGGTGGGCGGACAAACCTTCCGCTTCATCATCATCTGCCCGCAATTCACCGACAACGGCGACGCCTGGCCTGCGGCTTCCGACCTGGAATCGGTGATCAACTATGCCGTGGCCAATTACCGTGTTGACCTCACCCGCATCTACCTCACCGGCTTAAGCATGGGAGGAGGACTCAGCTATCGTTTTGCCACCGCTTCCGCCAGCAATGCGGCCCGCATCGCGGCAATGGTGCCGATCTGCCCCGCGCTGCAGCCCGGGCCACCCTACGCCGCCCGGCCCGACTCGCTGGCCTGCCGCACGATCACCAGCGCCAACCTCCCCGTGTGGACCACCCACAACCTCGGCGACAATGTGGTACCCGTATCCTTCACCGACAGCCTGACGCATTACATCAACGCCGCACCATCGCCGGCGGTCATCGCTCGCAAGACGATCTTTACCACATACAGCGATCTGCACGACGCCTGGACCGCGACCTATGACCCCACCTTTACCAATGCTTCGGGACAGAATATCTATCAATGGATGCTGCAGTACCAGCGCAGCCTCTCGGTCTTGCCAACGGCGCTGACCAGCTACCGGGTAAAGCATGCCGGCGCGGGCGCCCTGGTGGAATGGGCCTCTGCAGCCGAGGATGCCGGCGACCGTTTCCTCCTTGAGCGAAGCGCCGATGGCACACTGTTTCAGCCCCTGACCACCATGGATTTGCGCCCGGGCGGCACGTATCGCTTCCTCGACACGCAGCCCTTCCCGGGAAGATCCTATTACCGGCTTACCCTGCTGCGTCCCGACGGACAACGAAAGGTTTTTCATATCCTCTCCTTCCAAACGATACGCGAAGCATCCTTAAGGCTCAATGGAATCAGTGGCGGAAGCATCGCGTTCACGTATAGCAGCAACGAAACCGGGCCGGTAGCGGCATCGATCCTCGATGAAACCGGAAGTGTATTGGTGAAGATGAATTATGCGAAGAGTGGATGGGAACTGAGCCGCAGTCTACCGGTAGCGCAGCTCGGCGCCGGCGTGTACATCCTGCGCATCTCCGGAAAGAACGGGCAGGCGGCAAAACGATTTACCCGTTAAGATCAGAACTCCCAGCCCATGATCCAGCGGATCAGGAAGAAGGCCATCGTAAACAGGATGAGCAGACCTACGCCTGCATTGATGATGGAAATGCGTCCCGAGCGCACCTTCAGCGGGCTCGATTCCCGGCGTCCGACCTGCACCAGGCGGATGCCAGCCGCAACGTAGAAGAGCAATTTGAAAAAGATGATCAGGAAGACCACCGCGGGGATGCCAAAAAGAAGGATATAAAAGAAGAACAGCACGCTTATATTTTTTTGCTTTGGGAATAACCATTCTTCTGCAGCCACTGCAGCACTTTATCGCGCTGGTCGCCCTGGATGATCACCTGCCCTTCTTTCACCGTGCCTCCGGTACCGCAAAAATTCTTCAGCTTTTTGCCAAGATCTTCCAGGTCCGGTTCCGTGCCGATAAATCCATCCACCAAGGTCACCGCCTTGCCCCCGCGCTGCTTCGTATCGAGCTTCACTTTAAGCTTTTGCTTCTGGGCCTCGAGGGTCTCGGCCGCCGGCTGGCCATCCTCTTCAAACCGGAAATTGGGATCGGTGGAGAAAACGAAACCATTGCGGTCGGAAAGCTTTTTCTTGGTCATAACCACGCATATTAAGTCAAAAGTCAAAACGAAAAAATCAAAACTTCAGGCGTTCGAGGCGGCTCCTTTTTGACTTTAAATAGCTATCAAATTACAGCCTTTAAACTCAGGTCCAGACTCTTCGCCTGGTGAATGATCCCGCCTACACTCACATAGGTGACGCCGGTGTCGGCATAGGAACGGATGGTGTCGAGGTTGATGCCGCCGGAAGCTTCGGTCTCGAAGTCAGGACCAATGAGCGGCAGGGCCTCGCGGATCTGCTCGGGTGTGAAATTATCCAGCATGAGCCGGAACACCTTGCCCCTTCCGGCCGCCACGGCAATGCGTACATCTTCGAGCGAGCGGGTTTCCACTTCGATCTTCAGCGCCGGATCATACCGCTGCACATAGTCCCAGGCCCGGTTGATGGCCTCTTCAATGCCCCCGCAATAATCGATATGGTTATCCTTGAGCATGATCATGTCGTACAGGCCGAAACGGTGGTTGACGCCGCCACCGATGCGTACGGCTTCTTTTTCCAGGAGCCGGAAATTCGGTGTGGTCTTCCGCGTGTCCAGCAACCGTGTGGAGCTGCCTTCGAGCAGCCGCGTGTACTGCCGGGTGAGAGTAGCGATGCCGCTCATGCGCTGCATGATATTGAGCACCAGGCGCTCGAGCTGCAGGATGGTGTGCACCTGTGTCTCCACCTCGAAAGCAACATCCCCGGGCTTCATGGTTTCCCCATCCTGCTTGTGCCGGATGAACTGGGCCGAGGGCTTGCGGTATTTGAAGATCTTCTCGGCTATATCCAGCCCGGCCAGGACGCCCTCCTGTTTGATCTTGAGCACGGCCCTGCCCTTCACATCGGCAGGAATACAGCAAAGTGTGGAATGGTCACCATTACCCACATCTTCCTTCAGGGCCTCATCTACGAGATGATAGAGCTGTGCATCGAAATTTTCCATGGAACGAAGAACGGCAAAATCCAGACCCGTTGCGCGGGTTCGCGGAGTTTGCGAGGTTCGCGGAGTTAGTCAGAGCATACTCCCCTCTCCTTGGGAGAGGGGTTGGGGGTGAGGTCTGTTTGCGAGTTCGCGGGGTTCAGGGTTCAAAGGTTCCCTCCTTCGCTGAAGCTACGGCGGGCAAAGCGGATAGGAAGCGTTAGAGATTATTCCTGATTGTGGAGAGGGAAGACGAGAGAGCTTGCGGTGAGAGGTTTTTCTGCCCCGCAGGGGCCTGTGCTTTATACATTGGAAAACTTAGCTACCGTAGGAACTTCCCCTCTTAAATCATTCCTCCTGGTGCCCGCAGTTCCTTTGGTTCAATCCTCAGATGCCTGCGGTCCCGACGTGTCGGGAGGAAAATCTCTATCCTTAAGCTATTCCTTCATAACCTCTGTGCCTCTCCCTGCCTTCGTGTCTCTGTGCTCCGTACGCCGAAGTCCCGACCATTCGGGACGTAGGCGTAGTTCAAAAAGCAAGAAACCTTAGTGCCCCTTGGTGCCCTCTGTGTCTTGGTGGTGAAAAAATTTCAGAAGAAGCAGCCCCTACATGGCTACGAATCGTAATTCCTTGATCGATTGCTTGCCGGAGCGGGTCTTCATGAAGACGGTGGTGCGGTAGCTGCCCGAGCGGGTGACCAGCTTACCAACACAGAACTGGCTGCCGCCGTTCTCGCCCTTGAACTGGACATCGAATCCGGTGACGATATTATTGGCAAAGAAATCTTTCAGAACAAGGATCCCCTGGGCACGGGCGTAGCTGTCGGATTTCTCGGGGAGCGAGATCTCCACGTTTTCGTCGATGTATTTGCCTAACTCCTGGGCATTACCGGCACGAAGGGCCAGCACTACTTCGTCCAGGCCGGCAGCGGCGCGCGCCGGCTTAGTCGGAGAAACCTCCGAACGGACCGCCCCCAGTAAAAGCAGGAGCAGGGCTGAAAAAAGTAGTATTCGTGGCATAATCCGGGTTTGCGCCCTATACTCGAAAAATATGCCAAGCCGCTACGGGCCTGACCTTCCCCCTAATTTAAACAATTCCTTGGCGGTTTCGGAATCGGTTTCCCGGCCCACGTGCCAACGGTCAGGATATACTAGCTTTGCGCTTCTTCAATTCCATCTATGCCTGACAAAAAGATCATCCTGGTGATTATGGACGGCTGGGGCCTCGGACAGGTTCCTTCCTCCGATGCCATCCAGCATGCCCGTACCCCGAACGTATCCAGCTATTACCAGCGCTATCCACATACCACCCTCACCACCTGCGGTGAAGCTGTTGGCCTTCCCGAAGGCCAGATGGGCAACTCCGAAGTGGGCCACCTCAACCTCGGCGCCGGCCGCATCGTTTACCAGGAACTGCAGCGGATCAACGTAGCCATCCGCGAGGGCTTCCTGGCGAAAAACGAGGTTCTCCTCCAGAGTATCCGGCATGCCAAAACCGCCAACAAGCCCCTGCACCTCCTCGGGCTGGTGAGCGACGGCGGCGTTCATTCCCATATCAACCACCTCACAGCCATCCTCGATATCTGCGCCGCAGAAGGACTGACCCAAGTCTATATCCACGCCTTTACCGATGGTCGCGACTGCGATCCGAAGAGCGGGCTCGGCTTTATCGAGGCCCTGGAAAGCCATGCGGCGAAAAGCACCGGCAAGATCGCAACGGTCAGCGGCCGCTACTATGCCATGGACCGCGACAACCGTTGGGAACGGGTGAAGCTGGCCTACGACGCGCTCGTCAACGGCATCGGCGAAAGCGCCGCTTCGGCAACGGAAGCCGTTCGCGCTTCCTATGCACAGAATGTGACCGACGAGTTCATCCGGCCGGTTGTGCTTCGGGAGAACGGGCAGCCGATTGCCCGCATCCAGGACGGAGACGTGGCCATCTGCTTCAACTTCCGCACCGACCGCTGCCGGGAGATCACCAAGGTGCTCACCCAGGTTGCCTTCCCCGAACACGGGATGCAGCCGCTTGAACTGGATTATACCACGATGACGGAGTACGATGCCACCTTCCGCAACGTACACGTCATTTTCGAGAACGATAACCTCAACCATACGCTGGGCGAAGAGATCGAGCGTGCCGGGCTGAAGCAGATCCGTATCGCGGAAACCGAGAAGTACCCGCACGTGACCTTCTTCTTCAACGGCGGGCGGGAGCAGCCTTTTGAAGGCGAAAGCCGCATCATGGTGCCTTCACCCAAAGTGGCCACCTACGACCTGCAGCCCAAAATGAGCGCCGTGGAGATCACCGATGCCATCGTGCCGGAGATCGGGCGCGGTGAAGCTTCCTTCATCTGTCTCAACTATGCCAACGCCGACATGGTGGGCCATACCGGTGTATGGGAAGCCGCCATCAGGGCGGTGGAAACCGTGGACACCTGCGTTGGCCGCGTGGTGAATGCCGCCCTGCAGCATGGCTACACGGTCTTCCTCACCGCCGACCATGGCAATGCCGATTACCTGGTGAACGAAGACGGCTCGCCCAATACAGCCCATACGCTCAACCCGGTCCCTTTCTTTATCATCGACCGGGACTGGAGCGGCACCGTACATTCCGGCAAGCTGGGCGACCTGGCACCTACCATGCTGACCATGATGGGCCTTCAGGTGCCCCTGGAAATGACCGGCGAAGTTCTGATCTCCAACTGATCATGCACCGCTATCGTCGCCATATCGCCTCCGCCTGCCTCGTGCTCCTGGGGCTGCCCCTGCTCCTCCTGCTCGGGATGCAGCTCTGGCAGTACGGGGTGCGACAGGAGATGAAAGAAAAACTGGACACGGCTGGTCTCCTCACGCTCCGCCTGGCCGAACAGGACCTGGTCTGGGAAGAGGAAGGCCGCGAGCTGCGTATCGGAGGACAGCTCTTCGACGTACAGGACATCCGGCTTCACGAGGGCGGCTACGAGGTCACCGGCCTTTACGACCACCAGGAAACGGCCATCGAGAACTGGCTGGCCGGGCAGTGGGGCGATGAGAACCGGCTCCTCCTTGGACTCCTGCTTGTTGCGCAGGCAGCGGCATTACTCCCCTTATTGACCTTGTCGCTTCCGATCCGGGGTCACTTACGGCACTACGCCCGCTTCCCCGCCTGGCGATCGTATTCCCTTCCCTTCGGGCTCCTTCGTCCGCCGGCCCGGCTGCAGTTCTGAACCGGCACAATCTCCTTCGGGCTTGCCCGCTACCCACATTCATCAACTGCATTCAAATGAAAAAATTTCTTTGCGGCGTTTGCGCGCTGCTGTCCCTGCCTGCCCTTGCGCAGGATACGCTGCCCGAAAAAAACCTCAACGAGGTCATCATCTATACCGGCAAATTCGCCGAACGAAGAAAGAACATCGCGCAGCCCGTACAGCTGATCTCTTCCCGCCGCATTGCCGAGATCAATGCGCAGAATACCGGCGACCTGCTCCTGAATACCGGCAACGTCTTTGTTCAGAAAAGCCAGCAGGGCGGCTCCTCCCCTGTCATCCGTGGCTTCGAGGCCAGCCGGGTGCTGCTGGTGGTGGATGGCATCCGGATGAACAATGCCATCTATCGCTCCGGCCACCTGCAAAATGTGATCACCGTAGACCAGAATATGCTCGAACGCGTGGAAGTGCTCTACGGCCCGGGCTCCACCCTTTATGGCTCCGATGCTCTCGGCGGCGTAGTACTCTTCCGCACCAAACAACCAAGGCTTTCGGCTACGGATCATCTTGCGGCCAGCGGCTCGGCCCTGGTTCGCTATAGCAGCGCCAACAACGAACGCACCGGCCATGCCGATGCGAGCATCGGGGGCCGCAGGCTGGCCTGGCTGCAATCGTACAATTACTCCGACTTCGGCCACCTGCGCATGGGCGACAACTACCCCGACAAGTATCCCGATTTTAGCAGGCGTTCGCGATATGTGACGCGGATCAATGGCATCGATTCGGTGGTTGCCAATCCCGATGACCGCATCCAGAAATTCTCCGGCTACCAGCAGTGGGACATCACCCAGAAGCTGCTATATCGCCCCAATGAGCGGGTAACCCATGGGATCAACCTCCAGTATTCCAACTCCTCCAATGTGCCGCGCTACGACCGGCTGCAGGATATCCGCAACGGCACCCTCCGTTTTGCGGAATGGTATTACGGTCCGCAATTGCGCGAGCTGGCGGCCTATGAATTCAACCTCGAGCGACTGGGCTTCCTCGACCGCATCCGGGCCATCGCCTCCTACCAGCACATCGAAGAGAGCCGCCACCAGCGCGACTATCGTCGCTACGACCGCCTCGACAACCGCATGGAGGATCTGGATGTCTGGGCCCTCAATCTCGATGGACAGAAACACTGGGGCAACCATGAGCTGACCCTCGGCGCCGACCTGCAGCTCAATGACCTGGAGTCGACAGGCATTCGCCGGAATACCAACACCGGCGCCGAGACGAAGCTCGACAGCCGCTATCCCAATGGCGATAACGACATGAATTATTTCGGTGTGTATGCCCAGCACCTTTTCAAATTCGGCAACGGGCGCTGGGTGCTGAACGACGGGCTGCGGCTCCAGGCCACGAGCCTCCGCTCGACGATTGCCGATAATTCCTTTTTCAATTTCCCCTTCACTACCATCGAGCAGGAAACGAAAGCCGCCACGGGCAACATCGGCCTCATCTACCTTGGCGCCGATTCGCTCCGCGTTCATGGCAGTGTGGCCTCGGGCTTCCGTGCGCCGAATATCGACGACATGGCCCGGATCTTCGAGTCGAACACGGCCTCGCGCCAGCTCATCCTCCCCAACCCCGATCTGAAGCCGGAATACACATATACGTTCGACCTCGGCGCCAGCTATTATTTGGGAAGTCGAGTTCGACTGGAGGCCAGTCTCTTCTACACGTTCTTCCGCAATGCCATTGCGCTGGCGCCTTACCGGTACAATGGACAGGACTCGATACTCTATAACGGGGTGATGAGCGCTGCCTTCGCCAACCGTAATGTCAACAAGGCCCATCTCTACGGGGCCAATGCCCAGGTTTCGGTTGACTTTAGCCGTCAGCTTCAACTTTTCAGCACGATCAACTACACCTATGGCCGCCTCAACCCGGGCAAGGTCAATGAGGTTCCCCTGGATCATATTCCGCCGGTCTTCGGGCGCACGGCGCTCACGTTCACGAACAAGCGCCTTACGGCCGAGGCGTATGCCCTGTACAATGGCTGGAAGAAGATCAGGGACTACAACCCCAGCGGTGAGGACAATGCGCAGTATGCCACACCGGAGGGCACACCATCGTGGTGGACGCTCAACATCAAGGCCAGCCTCCGCTTACATCCGCTATTCACCCTGCAGGCAGGCGTAGAGAACCTCCTCGACCGCAACTACCGCTATTTCGCCTCGGGCTTCTCCGCCCCCGGTCGCAATGTGCTCCTCGCCCTCCGCGCCAGCTTCTGATATTTTTCCGGCTTGCTCCTAGCCCCGCCTGGCAGCGGGGCTTTTTTTGAACCAGGGCATTAAGGATTCGCGCAGAGGCGCGGAGGACGCAGAGAAAGAAATTAGCGGTTCAAAAGTTCAAAGGTTCAAAAGTTCAAGAGTTAGTAATGTAAGCCGGGGCCTTTGGCAAAACCTTTGTGCACCTTAGTGGCTTCGTGTCTCCGTGGTTCAAAAAGCTACGGAGAAGGACCTCGCATGCAGCGAAGCAGCGTTGGCGCTTGTCTTTCCCTGGAAGCCGCCACGGACGTGGTTTTTCGATTCAAAAATTGTCTAACTTACAGGCAACCAAAGTGAACATATGACCGAGGAAGCCATTTTGCAGGGTTGCGTAAAAAACAATGCTGCTGCCCAAAAGGCCCTGTATGATAAGTACAGCGGCAAGATGCTGGTGGTCTGTTACCGCTATGCGCCGAATCGAGAAGACGCGGAAGACATGTTGCAGGAAGGGTTCATCAAGGTATTCTCGCAGATCCACACCTTCGAGAATCGCGGGGCCCTGGAAGGCTGGATCCGCCGCATCATCGTCCACACCTGCATCAACAACCTGAAGAAGAATAAACGGTTCAACGAGAGCGTGGACCTGATCCATGCCAACTCGCTGCACGTCCGGGAAGAAGCCATCCCCTCCATTATCCAGGCCAAAGAAGTCGTGGAATGCATCCGCCAGTTGCCGATCGGCTACAAAACGGTGCTCAACCTCTACGCCATTGAAGGTTTCTCCCACCGGGAGATCGCCCAGATGCTCGACATTGAAGAAAGCACCAGCCGCAGCCAGTACACCCGGGCCAAGGCGATGCTGGAAGATATCCTCGTTCGAAGAAATATCATGTACAAACCAAAACTGCCAGCCCTAATCGCAGCGGGCGGGCGCTAATCCGATCCCTAATTCTGACTGACTATGGAGCGAAACTTTACACCGGACAACTTCGAGCACTTCCTTCGCCAGAACGCGGACGGGCTGCGTATGCGCCCCTCCGAGGACGTCTGGGAGGGCATTGCCCAGAAAATGCAGAAACGAAAGCGCCGCTGGGGCTTCCTGCTCATCGCCCTGCTCGCCGGCACTGCCGGAGGCTATTATTTCCTGCAGCCGGCTGATGAAGGCACCAGAAAAGAGCCGGCCGGCACCGGCCAGGCTACCGCCTCCGCCGAAGGCACGGAACAGCATTCCAGCAAGGCCTTGGCCACAGCAGAAACGAAACCCGAAACTGCAGGCGCCCGCATCATTCCCATCAGCACCCGCCTGAATACCGCTGCTTCCCTGGCTTTGCATACGGCTTCCACCGGTTTTACGGGCACCACCGAAACAACAACGGGATCGCCCTCAGGCTCAGAAGCCGGGGCCAATGAGGCACCGGTATCCCCACTCTTCGAGGGCACCGTGATCGATGAGATCCCCGGAGGCGAACACAGGATCCCTTCCAGCCACAACAACCTTTTCCCCGCCCGTGACCCGATGACCATCGAAAGCGTGGTCAACCTCTTCCGCAGGCAGCAAAAGAGCAAGGTCGGTTACCAGCTTTACCTCACGCCTACCGTCAGCTACCGCAAGCTCACCGATAACAAAGACTATGTAGGCGGCATGCAGCCCCTCGTGTTCTCCGATATCAACAGCGCCGTGACCCACAAGCCCGATATCGGCCTGGAACTGGGCTTCGCCGCCAAATATCCGCTCGGCCCTAAGGTGAAGCTCCGTGCCGGCGTTCAGTTCAATGTAACGCGCTACGAGATCAAGACCTATCACAGCTCCACGCAGATGGCCACGATCCGCCTCAACAACCGCAATGGCGCCGACTCGATGAACGCCATCACCAATTACAACAACTACAGCGGGTATAAATCCAACTGGCTCGAAAACCTCTATTTCCAGGTTTCGGCGCCGGTAGGTGTGGAACTGATGCTGAAGGGTGACGAGAAAATGCAGTTCGGCGTCGCCGGCACCGTGCAGCCCACCTATGTGCTCCGCGACCGCGTCTACCTCATCTCCACCGATTACAAGAACTACGCGGAAGTACCGGCCCTGGTGCGCCGCTGGAATATGAATACCAGCATCGAAACCTTCGTTGCCTACTCCACCGGCAAGCTGAAATGGCAGGTAGGCCCCCAGGTCCGCTACCAGGTGCTGTCGAGCTACAAAAAGAAGTATCCCGTAAAAGAGCACTTGTTCGACTTCGGTCTGAAGATGGGTGTATCCCTCAACAAGCGCTAACTCCACATGAAAAGCTAATTGCTTAGAAACCCGCAACAATGTTTGCGGGTTTTCGTTTTTTCGGGAGCTAATTTTACACGCATGACCAGATGGATACTGCTCCTCGTATTCGCAGGCGGGCTCCTTGCCTGCAAACGCAAAAAGAAAGAACCCCAGGGCGACATCTTCCCCGTCAGCTTCTTTCTCAAGCAGCAGGTACGCAAGCTCGACTCGATCCCCTACCGCTTCACCCGCATCCGCACCCTCGAAGGCCGGAGCGATACCACGCCGGTAGACAAGGCTACGGCCCTGGCGCTCGCAGCCGAGTTCACCCGCCTCGAAGACCTGACGCTCGATAAGCACAAGCCGCACTACCAGACCGCCAACATCTACGACAGCATGATGAAAAGCCTGGTGCTGACCTATACCACCAACGATGCCGACCAACCCATCAGCCGGGAAACGGTGATCATGTCGCCCGACTCGCTGGGGCAGCCCAAGGTGGCCACGATCCTGGTGCAGCGCGGCGCAGAGGAAGACGGGAAGTGGCAGGACAAGGACTATATCTGGCGCGTTGACCAGCGATTCCAGATCAGCACCAAGGTCTACCGCGACAAAGAGCTGTTGCGCAACGAGACCCTGATCCTACGCTGGGAATGATTTTTACTGACCGATTTGAAGCAAGAATGACGCAGAAAGAATTTGCAGACGTATCGCCTAATCTACCTACCCATCCCGGCATCTACAAGTATTATGATGAGTCCGGAAGCCTCCTCTATGTGGGTAAGGCAAAGAATATCCGCAAGCGGGTCAGCTCCTACTTCACCAAGACCTTCACCAGCTACAAGACGCATGAGCTGGTGAAGCGGATCCGCCGCATCGAGTTCACGATCGTGAACTCCGAACAGGATGCCTTCCTCCTCGAGAATTCGCTCATCAAGCAGTTCCAGCCCCTGTTCAACATCAACCTCAAGGACGACAAGACCTATCCCTATATCGTGGTCAAGAACGAGCCCTTCCCCCGGGTTTTCCTCACGCGGCAGCGGCTCGACGACGGCTCGCAGTATTTCGGTCCCTACACCTCGGTGACCAAGGTGCGCGAGCTGCTCGACTTCATCAAGCACACCATCCCCCTGCGTACCTGCCCGCTCAACCTCACCCCGAGGAATATCGAAAAAGGAAAGTTCCGGGTCTGTCTCGAATACCACCTGGGCAATTGCAAAGGACCCTGCGAAGCGAAGCAGTCGCAGGAAGACTACGACAGCAACATTTTCCAGATCAAGAACATCCTTAAGGGCAACCTGGGGCCCGTGATCCAGCACCTGAAGGGGGAGATGCGCACGCATGCGGCCAACCTCGAATTTGAAAAAGCCGAGGCGGCGCGGAAGAAGATCGACAACCTGGAGACCTACCAGTCCCGCTCCGTGGTGGTGCATACCAATGTGGGCGAAGTGGATGTGTTCTCGATCCGGCAGGACGATTCGATCGCCTATGTGAACTATCTCATGGTGCAGAACGGAGCTATCATCCAGACCAACAGCATCCGCATGGAGACCCAGCTCGACGAATCGATCGAGGAGACCCTTGCCTTCGCCATCGGCCAGCTGCGGACCACGTTCAACAGCGAGGCCAAAGAGATCGTAGTACCCTTCGAGTTGGAATACGGCGAGCCGGGTGTGGCTGTTACTGTTCCGAGAGCAGGCGATAAGAAGAAGCTACTCGAGCTCTCGGAGAAGAACGTGCAGTATTTCATCGACAACCAGCGCTCCAAAGAGCGGCTCCAGCTGGGCATCCGCAACCCCGACAAATACTCGGTGCTCCTGCAGATCAAGGATGACCTCCAGCTCCAGGAAGTGCCGGCGCATATCGAGTGTTTCGATAACTCCAACTTTCACGGGTCCTTCCCGGTTTCGGCCATGGTCTGTTTCCGGAACGGGGAGCCTTCGAAGAAAGACTACCGCCTCTTCAACGTAAAGACGGTGGAGGGGATCAACGACTTCGCCACGATGCGCGAGGCCGTTTACCGGCGCTACCGGCGCCTAAGGGAGGAAGGAGAGCCATTTCCCCAGCTCGTGATCATTGACGGCGGTAAAGGGCAGCTGAGCGCGGCACAGGAGGCCATTGAAGAGCTGAAGCTCGAAGGCCGCATGACGCTCGTTGGCCTGGCCAAGAGCGAGGAAGAGCTCTTCTTCGTGGGCGACAAGGAATCGCTGAAGCTGCCCTACGATTCGGAAAGCCACAAGCTCATCCGCCGCATCCGCGACGAGGTGCACCGCTACGGCCTCAATTTCCACCGCGAGAAGCGCAGCAAGGGCACGTTCAAGAACGGCCTGGAAGAGATCAAAGGCATTGGTTCCACCACGGCCAACCTCCTGCTCAAGACCTTCCGCTCGGTCAACAACATCAAGAACCAGCCGGAAGCCGAGATCGCCAAGCTCATCGGTGCCTCCAAAGCCCGCCTCCTGCGGGATCACTTCGAGAAAGACGGGGGGAGAATTAGCTAATTCGAAAATTAGCTAATTCGAGAATGAGCTAATTCATAATGAATGGCGTGGTTCTAACCCTTTTTATTGAACCACAGAGACACGGAGGGCACTAAGGAACACGGAGGAGTATTGTTTATCTAGTTTGCTGTCCGAGCTAATGTACTCTTAGGTTTTGACCCTTTAAATAAGCCCTGGCTTCAGTTAATTGCTAGTCGAAGAAATATTACCCTTTCGGCTGCCCATCTGCGACATCCTACGCCAGCGCAAGCAAAGTCTTCAGAAATCGTAGGAACGGAAAAACCAGCGTGAAGAAAATATCCTGGTAATCCGTGATAAAAAAAGGGGCAGGAATAGAAATTCCGCCCCGTTTTAAAATCCAATATCCTATGAAAAACCGAGACGAAAATAGGATGAAAAGCCGCATATTCCGAGGAAACAGCGAGATTTTTTTTCGGAAAGTTTTCGGGCCGGTCACATAAAAAAATCCCTCCGTCGGTAAACGGAGGGATTCGTATAAAAGGCGGACTTCGGTTAGTACGACCAGAGGTCCTGCTCAAAGTTGAACATACGCTCGCGGATGTTGTCGCCTTCGAGGAGACGGAGGATCGGGTCCTTCATCATCTGGGCGATCATCTTGTTCGACGGGTTGTCGAGCGAAGACTTGATCACGTAGCTGCTGAACATGCGGGCTTCGAACAGCTCTTCCCAGGTCATGCGGCCGGTACCCATGTTCTTCGGGTTATACACGCTGTAGGTAGCCAGGGTGTTGCGGAAGTCAGGATAATAGATCCAGAACATCGGCTCCACACCACGCTCGCGCTTGGTGCCTTCGAAGAAGAGTGTACGCAGGGGGCAAAGACCCACGATGCGGCAGAACATGCGGCTCGACTCACGGTCGAACACCCATTCTTCCTTCATCCGCAGTTTCATCACGTCTTTCGGGTTGAAGGTCTTCTGCGTGATCACGTATTTGTCGATCTTGGAAGGATCGTTCACGTTGTACACCGGTGTGGTATCCGCACCTGCACCGCCGCCCATAACGCCCTGGAGGTCAGCCCAGGTCATTGGTTGGGTGAAGCGCTCGTCGCGGAAAGCCATCATCTTGCCATCCTTCAGGGCTTTCAGCAGGATGCTGATGAAGGCCTGGTCGCCATTATCTTCCTGCATGTTGTAGCGGAAGGTCTGGTTCATCTTCTCGCGGAGGTCGAGCTCCCGCCATACCTTCTCGGCATAGAGGGCATCGTCCCAGCGGAGATGCTCGTATTCCAGGGGCACGATCTGGTTGGCGCTGTCGCCACGGGGTTCGAAAGCCCCTTCCCAACGCATGCTCTTGGTAATATTCGTGTCCGATCCGCCACCGGCGCTGTTGTCGACCTCGTAAGGGATCTTGCCGCCGGGATTGGAAATGGGCGCGTTGTTGTTCTGCGTGCTCTGCGAAGCCGGGTCGGTGGTAGTGTCGGTGCGGCGGCCGCGGTTGCGGCGCTGGGCATCGGCATCCAGCGAGAAGCTGGCGAAGAGAACGGCGAAAACAGAGAGTTTGATCAGTGTACGTTTCATTATGGAACGCTTTTACAGGATGTTATAGAGGAGTGAAGGTACTTTCTTCACGCTTCCGTCGGGATATTGAACATAGATGTCTTCTATAGTAACGATATCTCCAGGTTTTTGTTGTTGGATTCTACGCTTTACTTCAGGGGTGAAGGCATTACCCGAAACCGGCAGGGAAATAATGTCACCGTCTTCGTTGGTCAGCACCACTTTGAAGCGCTGTACGGTGAATTTGAGATCGAGGGGGAAGTTGCGGATACCGGCACCTACACCCGCCTGTGCGGCCAGGGCAGGTGCGCTCATACCGTCGCCGGAAACCTTACCACCTACCGATGCACCTGCATCCGGCATCATACGAACGCGGAACTTCAGGCGGCCAAGTTCTTTACCTGTCGAGTTGTCTTTGGCGATCAGCAGCAGGTCATCGGTCTGGCTGCTCACCTTTACGATGAACTTGCCTTTCTCACCGCCGGGAACCACATTGGCGCCACCTGCACCGTTGGAAGCGAGGCCGATCTTCTCGGCGCCTACGCCACCACCGGAAACCACCACCTCGTTGTTCCAACCCACATACATTACGTTCATCTGGGGGAGGGAGATGGCCGTGCTCGACTGGCCTACTTCGTAAAGGATCTTATCGTCGAAGGTCTTCTTCACACCATCCTGGTCGAACCACTCGTAGTGTACCGGGATCGACTGCTGGCCGAGGCCGTTTGCGGTCGTGCTCCATTCGGCCACACCTTTCTCGTTCACGGGGATCTGCTGACCACCGATCACGATCGTGGGGCGGGCATCGGAGCTATAGGCACCTACACCGGCCTTCACATCGAGCTTCTGGCCCGGCATGAGGTAGTTGGAGCTCTGGCTGGTAATGGCGGCAAACTGGTTGAAGCGCACTTTTACCTTGCCCACCTGCTGGTGGAACTCGGCTACGGTACGGTTTTCAACGGTTTTCAGGTCATTCTGGAATTTCGTCAGCATGGTAGTAGAAGCAACTGTAGGCACCATGCTGAAATAGGCAGCTTCCCAGGTAAGGCCACCACCGTGGTTGTTCTTGGAGGGCGGAATGTTGAGATCGATCTGCTTCAGAAACGCAGCAACGTTCTGAGCCACTTTAGGATCATTAGTGATGATAGCCATGTCTTTCTTGTACTGATCAAGGCGTTTGCGCAGTTCGGCACCTTTGCCTTCGGTTACCATAATGCGGGTGGCTACGTTTTGGTCGTCTTCTTTGAAAGTCGAATCCCCTTTACGGGCCGGGTCGAAATCGGCCTGCTTCATGATCTCGGCTTTGAGGCCGTCGATATAGGTGACCATCTCCTTGGTCAGCTGCTGGGCTCT
>CBHWDR010000010.1:0-16781 GCA_966112575.1 uncultured Chitinophagales bacterium | reverse complement strand
TCAGCGTTTTCAATGTGTACAATCGCTTCAACCCCCTGTTCCGTTACAAGGCGCAAGTGAACCAGACCTTCCGTTTCCGCGAGGTGAGCGTGTTCCCGATCATGCCTTCATTCAGTTATCAATTTAAATTCTGATGACTGGCCGCAACCATACTACTGATCCCATCTTCCGATCGCCGGTACCGGCAATGATCGCTTTATGTCTGGTTTTCATGGGCGCCTGTACCCGCGATGTGCAACTGGACCTGCCGCCGCATGTTCCTTCGCTGGTGGTTCACGGCTATGTGGCCCTGGGCGATACGATCCGCCTCTCGGTGAGCCGCACCATTGGGGTGCAGGAGCCGCTACCCGATTCTTCCGGATTGGTGAGCAGCGCCCGTTGTGAGCTTTTTGTAGACGGCGTCTTGTCTGATACCCTTCGGTATTTGCAGGCCGACCAGCTTTATCATTCCGATCTGCTGGCAGCTCCCGATCATGATTACCGCATCCGGGTCGCTGCCACTGGCTTCCAAACGGTAGAAGCGGGTGCCCGTGGCCTGCGGCCACTGCCGCCGGCCACCCTGACCCATGCCGTGGCGGCGCGTCAGAACACCGATGGACTGGATCTCGACGATGTGCAATTCCGGTTCGCGGATCCTGCGGGCGAACGCAATTTCTATATGGCGGCACTTTACCCGGCGCCGCGTTATCCCGACATGGGCAAGCTCTGTGTGTATACTTATGAGCCCGTGATCGAGCGTTTCCAGGGCGACCTCTTGCCCTATGACCCGGGCAGCTGTATCGGTGGTGAAGAGCTGCTGTTCACCGATCGGTCCTTCAACGGCCAGAACAAATCGATCCTAGTCAGCGCGCCAACCCTGCTGATAATGCCCGAGCTGTCTTCGGGTGGCAATTGGTTACGTCCTTACCTGAAGCGCTACAGCATCAGCGAAGACTATTACCGGTACTTCAAAACCACGGTGGCCATGGGCTATAATTCAGGACCCAGCTTCACCGACCCGGTGACGGTGAAGGGCAATGTGACCAACGGTTACGGCCTGTTCACGATCTATGCGGCTGCCACCGATACCATTCGCTAAAATTTTGTGAAGGCCATAGGGGTATGGGCCCGTGTCCTCGTTTTACAGGAAACGAGACCACTATGCTGCTACGCTGCTTCTTATGGGTGATCGCAATGCTGTTGACCTCTTCCGTCATGGCGCAAAAAGCCACACTCAACGGTTATGTCAGTGACCGGAAAACCGGTGAACGACTGCTGGGTGCCTCTATCTTCATCAACAACCGCAACCTCGGCACCACGTCCAACGCTTTCGGCTTCTACTCCATCACGTTGCCCGTTGATACGATGGATGTGGTTGTTTCCTATGCCGGCTATACTTCGGTGAACCGGCAACTGGCGCTGTTTGCCGACCAGACGCTCAACGTAGAACTGGAACCTGCGTCCGGGCTGGCCACCGTGGTGGTGAAAGCCAGTCGTAAGGAAGCCATCCAGAACCGGACCCAGATGAGTACGATCGACCTGCCCGTGTCGACCATCAAGGCCTTGCCGGCGTTTTTAGGCGAGCCGGATGTGATGAAAGCCATCCAGCTGCTGCCCGGCGTGCAGGCCGGCAGTGAGGGCTCATCAGGCATTTATGTACGCGGCGGCGGCCCGGATCAGAACCTGATCCTCCTCGATGGTGTGCCGGTATACAATGTCTCACACCTCTTCGGCTTCTTCAGCGTTTTCAATACCGATGCCCTGCAGAGTGTGGAAGTGATGAAGGGCGGATTCCCCGCGCGCTACGGCGGTCGCCTGTCTTCCGTTATCGACATCCGTATGAAAGAGGGCAACCGGAACGGCTTTCATGGGGAGGGCGCCATTGGGGCCATCGCTTCCCGCCTCACGCTGGAAGGACCGCTGGGCAGGAAAAAGAATGTTTCCTATATGATCAGCGGCCGTCGCACTTACCTTGATATCTTCATGCGGCCCCTGGTGCGCTCCCAATCGGGCGGCAACACGGATGCCGGCTATTACTTCTACGACCTCAATGGAAAGATCAACTTCAACCTGGGTGCAAAAGACCATCTTTACCTGAGCGGCTATTTCGGCAGCGATGATTTCTTCGCCCGCGATAAGTACACGAGCTTTGGCTCCAACGATAAGGGCTCGCTTCGGTCCGACCTCAAGTGGGGTAACTGGACGGCCGTGGCCCGTTGGAACCATGAGTTCAACCGCAAGCTCTTCGGCAACCTGACGGTTTACAACAGCCATTACCAGTTCGATGTATCGGCAGAGGACAAGTCGGTGATCGCCGGCAGCGCGGAACGTTTCTACACCCGGTATTATAGTGGCATTCGCGACTGGAGCGCACGGTATGATGTGGATTACCTGCCTTCACCCAACCACTTCATCAAGATGGGGGTCAGCGGAACCATGCATTATTACAAGCCCGGCGCCATGCAAAGCAAGGTGAGCACCGGCAGCTATAAAGAAGATACACTCATCAAGTACCGCTTCATCAATGCCCGGGAATATGATGCTTATATCGAAGATGATATCCGGATCTCGCCGAAGCTGAAGGCCAACATCGGGCTCCACCTGACGGGCTTCGATGTGCATCGCTCTTTCTTCACGGCCCTGCAGCCGCGGGCCTCCCTGCGCTATCTCCTCACACCGGAACTCAGCGCAAAAGCCTCTTATGTGAAGATGAACCAGTATATCCACCTGCTGACGAACAGTGGGGTGGGCCTGCCCACCGACCTCTGGGTGCCCGTAACCGACAAGGTGCCGCCGCAGGTTGCACACCAATTCGCAACCGGGCTTGCATACACGAAGAACCGGTATGAGTTCAGCCTCGAGGCTTACTACAAAAAAATGAAAAACGTGATCGAGTATGCCGAAGGCGCAACCTATCTCGATGCGACGGGCAACTGGGAAGACAAGGTGGAAGTAGGGAAGGGGGAGAGCTACGGCATGGAGTTTCTGGTGCAAAGGAAAACCGGCAAGACCACGGGATTGCTGGGTTACACCCTGAGCTGGACCACCCGGCAGTTCGACAACAACAATAATGCAACGACCTATCCCTACAGGTACGATCGCCGGCATGACCTGAAAGCGGCCGTGGTGCATAAGGTGAGCGAACACTTCGAGCTCAGCGCCGACTGGATCTTCGGCACCGGACAGGCGATCAGCCTGCCGACGGAAGTTTACCAGGGGCCCAACGGCCAGGAGATCGAGGTCTATGAAGGAAGGACAGCATTCCGGATGGCCAATTTTCACCACCTCGACCTGGGCATGCGCTTCACCAAGCAAAAGAAGCGCGGCGAACGCGCCTGGGTGATCTCGGTGTATAATGTGTACAACCGCAAGAACCCCTTCTTCCTCTACCGCGATTACGACTACCGGAACAACAAGCCCGTGTTCAAGCAGGTATCGCTGTTCCCGATCAGTCCCTCGGTCAGCTACCAGTTCAAATTTTAAGAAGTCGACCCTTTGATCGTTCACCATTCATAATACAACTCCCATGAATAAAATACTCCCGATTTTTGCCGGCCTCGCCTGCGTCCTCGCTGCCTGTGAGAAGAACGTACAGGTAGATGTGCCGCGCAGCGATTCGAAACTGGTGGTCAATGCCTTTGCGGAAAAAGAAAAGCCGCTAATTGTGGCCATCGGTAAAACGAGGTACATCCTCGATGCCCAACCAAATTCGCCCAACGGCGATGTGGTGACCACCGCCAGGCCGGTCCTTTACGAGAACAATGTGGCGATCGACACGCTGGTGTATGATCCGGGATTCCGCAATTATTATTCGCCCCGGTCACGGGTGTTGCGCACAGGGGCGAGCTACCGGCTGTCGGTTGGCGCTACCGGTTTCGCAACGGTTGAAACCCAGACGGCTGTTCCTTCGCAGAGCACCATTACCGGCATCAGCCGTGTGCCCAATGCACGCGTGCAGCAGAGCGGAGAGACCCTCGACGAAGTGACCGTTCGCCTGAATGACCCGGCCGCCGAGCAGAATTTTTACCTTCTTCGTTTTTATGCCTCGAGTTTTAATTCCGGGCAGGAATACCCGATCGACTGCGTGAATACTTCAGATAAGGACGTAGAAGCCATTGGCTATGCCGATCCTGCCGACCCGAACTCCTGCTTTGACGGCGATCGTGTGCTGGTCAAGGACGCCAACTTCAATGGAAGGGAGAAGGCCCTTCGATTTTATATTGCTTCCAACCGCCTGCAGGTATATACCGACGGTGCCGGACGCAAGCATCGTCCCTATGTACGTGTTTACCGGATCACCGAAGATCATTTCCGTTACCTGAAGTCGCTTGGCGCTTATGAGTCGGCCGACGGCAACCCTTTTGCCGAACCGGTGAACGTGTACACGAATGTGCGGAACGGCCGCGGCCTGTTTACGGCCTATACCGCTGCAGTGGATACGGTTCGTTGATCCTTCCTGCTTCCCTTGCCGGTACGGCCTCCGCAAGGAGGCCGTCGTTTTTAAATCGCTCCATTCGCTGGGAAATGCGGGGCGCGGGCGCTATATTGATCCGCGCATCAATAAAAATGATTATGAAGAAAATCCTGTTTTCCGCCCTTGTCCTGACACTTGCCGTGCAGGCGCAGGCCCAGAAATCGAAGCCGGAGGGTGATTCCGCGGCCCTCGTTCGTGAACTTGGTGAAAAAGCCTGTGGCTGCATCGATTCCCTGAACCGCTCGGGAACGCTGGCCGACAAGCCGGAGGCGACCCTGAAGGCAATCGCCGGATGTATCGACGATGCGGTGCCGGCATTGCAGCTGGGGCTGCAGCTCGCCGGGATGGACCTCGCTGATCCTAAAGCCAGGGAGATCCGCGTGGACCTTTCCAAAGAGTCGGCAACGTATAAGAATAACTACTACAAGCTGGAACGCTGGCTGAAGGATAACTGTGCGGTGATGACGAGCATGGTCGCCACCAATGATGTGGTCCGCGAAAAATCCTTTTCCAACAACAAGGACGCGATGAAGGCTTATAACGAAGGCGTGCGCCTCATGCAGGCCGAAAACTACAAGCAGGCGATCCCGTTTTTCGAAAAAGCAGTAGGCCTGGATCCGGAGTTTGTATTCGCCTGGGATAACCTGGGTGTCAGCTACCGGCGCACCAATGATTTCGGGAAAGCCGAATCCGCGTACAAAGCCTCGCTTCAAATCGATCCGAAGGGCCGCACGGCCCTGATGAACCTGCCGGTTGTTTACCACAAACAGCAAAAGAACGAAGAGGCGATCGCCGCCTATCGCCGCCTGCTGGAGGTGTACAACGACGACCCTGAGTCGTATTATGGCATCGCACTGGTTTACCTGGAAAACAAGAAGGATCACGAAACGGCGCTGCCCTATATCTGCAAAGCCTACAACCTCTATGTGGAGCAGCGTTCTCCCTACCGGTCGGATGCCGAGAAACTGATCGGCCAGATCTACCGGCAGATGAAAGCCGCCGGCAAGGAAGAGGCATTCTTCAAGGTGTTGAAAGAGCACAACATCAGCGCCAACTAAGCACTGCCGGCAGCGCCGGCTCGGTTGTCGATCCACGCGGCCCGGTAGCGGAGGAGCGCTTCTTCCATGGCCTGGAACACCTCTTCCTTCAGCCGCGTAGCATCTTCCGGCTGCAGGCCGGCCACCGGTATCTCCCGGAGAAAGACCGCCCGGCTTCGTCCCGGGTTCAGGGTGAAGATGCTCCGGTAATGCATCCGTTCGTAGGCATCCAGGATGAGCACCGGCCGGACCGGGGATCCCGTTTCAATGGCGATACGAAAAGCGCCTTCATAAAATTCTTTC
Organism: uncultured Chitinophagales bacterium; assembly: GCA_966112575.1. GTDB lineage: Bacteria > Bacteroidota > Bacteroidia > Chitinophagales > Chitinophagaceae > Flavisolibacter. The sequence continues at coordinate 10,988 of CBHWDR010000010.1, read as the reverse complement.
AGCGGACGATGCGTGGTATTGAAGGTTCCTTCCGGGAATACCAGCACCGAAATGCCTTTCAGAAGCAGGGATTTCAGTACGGCCACGCTTTTGGCGCGGTTGGCCGGCGAGCTGCGGTCCACGGTCACGATCGCATTGCGGTAGATGAATCCGAAGATGGGGATACGGGTCATTTCCACCTTTCCCAACGGGCGCACCGGCCGAACGAAGATGCTTGGGATCAGCGCCGAGTCGAGATAGGAGATGTGGTTGGATACGTAAATGCCGGAACCTTCGCTGGCATATTTTTCCTCATAGATATTGCGGTGCCAGATGAAGCAGAGGGTGCACCAGATCCTGGACCAGGCCACGCAGCCGTAATAGGTGAGGTTGCCGCTCCGGATCCTGCCCAGCGGCAGCACCAGCAGCGACCAGAGAAAAACCGGGATCATCAACGCTACGAACAGCGCGAGGGCATAGATCACGTAGAGCAGTCGGAAAGGCATCAGGAGGTAGCGCATCTTAGTTTTTCTTTTCATCACCCGGGCAGTCGCAGTCGAACTCCTGGTCGAGATTATAGCAGGTGATCACGCGGGTTTCGGACGCGCATTGCCCGATGATCACCCGGATGCGTTCGCCGCTGTTGGTACGGCCCTGCACGGCGTATACAGGGCAGGGTTGGGCACGGCGGTCCGATTTGTTGAAATTGATCGCGCCGGCAGCGATGATCTCCCGTATCTCGCCCTCATCGATCTGCCGGCAGTTCATGCGGCAGCGGGCATGACGCGTGATGGTCAGCTTCTGCGGCTCGCGGTTCAGCTCTTCCCGGCGCCGGGGCTCATGGCGCAGGGCCATGATGGCCAATACGAGGAGGCCGATGACCACCAGCAGGGAATAAATGACCTTGTTTTTGTTCATGCCGGCACCAAATTAATCGGAAATCAATAAAAAGGAACAAGAGCGCCTCCCGCCCGGTGCATCAGTTTTCACCATTACTTTGTCAACCGGTAAATTCCCCTTCATGAAAAACATCCCGGCTTTTCTGTTGATCGCCTGTTTCGCCTTCGGTTGCTCCAAGCCTTCCGACATTGCCATTCCCGAACGGATCTCGGTTGGATTGACCATCACCAATGCTTCGGCACCGGCCAGCGTTGCCCGCTATGCCGCGATCCCGGTACAGGTGCGTGTTACCGGCCCCAATCAATGTTACCAGTTCTCCTTCTTCCAGGTCATGCAGCCCAACCCGCTCACCTTCGACATCCAGGCGCGGGGCACCATGGCCAACCCGGATACCAATCCCGTCTGCGCGCCCCAGACTTTTGTCAAGGACACGACGGTGCAGCTGCCCACCCAATTCGCCGGCAAGCATGCGCTGCGCTACTATAATGGGACCACCCTGTTCCGGGTGGATACGGTCATGGTGAATTAGATTCGCTAATGATTTTCAATTAGTTGTAAAAGGCACCGGGCCTCCTTTAACAATCCCCTTAAGGCTGGGTTGACCGTTCGCCCTGCCTTTTCTCTACCTTTGCGCTCCATGGAAAGACAGCGGACAGTAGCCTTTCATACCCTTGGTTGCAAGCTCAATTTTTCGGAGACCTCAACGCTCTCGCGTCAACTGGAGTCCGACGGCTTTGCGAAGAAGGAATTCGACGAAGAGGCCGACGTGTATGTGATCAACACCTGTTCGGTCACCGACAATGCCGACAAGGAATGCCGGCAGCTGGTTCGTCGCATCCAGCGGCGCGCTCCGGAAAGCCTGGTGGTGATCACCGGTTGCTATGCCCAGCTGAAGCCGAAAGAAATTTCCAGCATCCCGGGTGTGGACCTGGTACTGGGCGCCGCCGAGAAATTCCAGCTCTCCCGTCACCTGCGAGAACTGACCAAGGGCGATTCGGCCCGCATCTCCAGCTGCGATATCGAAGAAGTGACCGGCTTTACCGCCTCCTGGTCGATCAACGACCGCACCCGTACGTTTCTCAAAGTGCAGGATGGCTGCGATTATACCTGTTCCTTTTGCACCATCCCGATGGCGCGGGGCAAGAGCCGCAGCGACAGCGTGGCCAATGTCGTGCGCAACGCACAGGAGCTGGCAGCGAAAGGGGTAAAAGAGATCGTGCTGACGGGCGTGAACCTGGGTGATTTCGGCAAGGGACCTGACGGGTCGAAGAAGCATGAAGAGAGCTTTTTCGAGCTGGTGCAGGCCCTGGAAGGAGTGGAGGGCATCCAGCGTTACCGCATTTCTTCGATCGAGCCCAACCTCCTCACCGAAGAGATCATCCGGCATGTTGCAGGCAGCAGCAAGTTCATGCCGCATTTCCACATTCCCCTGCAGAGTGGCAGCAACGAGATCCTCGGATCGATGCGCCGCCGCTATCGACGGGAGCTCTATGCCGAGCGCGTGGCCTGGATCAAAACCCTGATGCCCCACTGCGCGATCGGTGTGGACGTGATCGTTGGCTTCCCCGGTGAGACCGATGCGCATTTTGCGGAGACCTTCGACTTCCTGCACGAATTGCCGGTTTCCTACCTGCATGTCTTCACCTACAGCGAGCGAACCAACACCCATGCCCTGAGCATCGAGCCGGTGGTTCCGATGGACCAGCGTCATGAGCGCAACAAAGCCCTCCGCAACCTGAGCTACATGAAGATGCAGTACTTCACTGAACAACACCGGGAACAGAAGCGTTTCGTTCTTTTCGAAGATCACGACAAGAACGGGATGATGGAAGGCTATACCGATAACTATATTCGCATTACAACACCCTACCGCCCGGAGTGGGCCAATCAACTAGTGGAATGGACGATCTGAATGAAGAAATGAAGAAATACCTGGTGACCATACAGTATGAGTGGAATGAAGAGACCATGCAACTGCTTCCCGATCACCGTACCTATATCAACGGGCTGATCGAGGACCTCGTGATCGAGAACTATGCCGTGAGCATGGAAGTACAGACGGCCTGGATCACCATCAATGCGCATTCAAAAAAAGAAGTGCATGATGTGCTTTCGGGCTCGCCTTTTTATAAGTTCTGGACCCTCGATATCTTCGAGCTGATCGTATGGGACGGGCAAAGCTACCGGCTGCCCGCCGTGCAGCTCAACTGATGCCGGCGTCATCGGTGCAGTCGCTCTAAGAAGCGGGTAATCAGGAGGGAAGCGCGAAATAATTTTTGGAAAAAGAAAAGATTTTTTGGAGTGAAAAGAAGGACGCCTATATTTGCACTCCCAACGCACGAAAAACGAAGGGAAGTTCTTAAAAAGGGAGTTTAGCTCAGCTGGTTCAGAGCATCTGCCTTACAAGCAGAGGGTCGGCGGTTCGAACCCGTCAACTCCCACGAAAAGCCCCCGTCACCGACGGGGGCTTTTTTATTTGCCCCGATAGTTGGAATTTTACCCACTTGTTTGCCGAAGTCCTCATACCACTCGCCCTCCCGAAGAATTACACCTGGAAGATCCCCGACACGATGATCGAAATGATCACCGTGGGTTGTCGTGTGGAAGTTAACCTGGGCAAGAACAAAAAGTATGCAGGCGTGGTCAAGCGCATCCACAGTGACAAGCCAACCGCGTTCGAACCCAAGGAGATCATCAATGTACTCGACCCCGAGCCCGTGGTGCACCGTTACCAGCTCCAGTTCTGGGAATGGATGGCCGACTACTACATGTGCACGGAAGGAGAGGTGATGGCGGCTGCACTGCCGGCCCACTTCAAGCTCTCGAGTGAAACCATTCTCATTTATAACGACGAATACGGCGATGACTTCACGGCGCTCGACAACGAGGAGTACCTCGTTGCCGAGGCCCTGCTGATGAAGCATGAGCTGAAGCTCACCGAAGTGCAGCAGATCCTTGACGTCTCCCATGTATATCCCATCGTCAACCGGCTGATCGGAAAGAAGGTCTGCTTCGTCTGGGAGTCGCTCAAACAGACCTTCAATCCCAAGAAGGAAAGCTTCGTGCTGCTTGAGCATGATTACGATAATGAAGACCGGCTTTCAGAGCTGCTTAATAACTGGGGCCGTGCGCCCAAGCAGATGGAACTGCTGCTCAGCTACCTCCACCTGATGAAAACCCAGGGCGAAGTGCTCAAGTCGGAGCTCCTGAAAAAATCGAATGCCTCCGACGCCCAGCTCAAAGGACTCGTGGAGAAAGGCGTACTGCGGATCGAGAAGCGCGCGGTCGACCGCATCCTTTTTGCGCCCAAGGATATCCAGGTTGATTTCGAGCTCACACCCGCCCAGGAAGAAGCCTATGCTAACGTGCAGGCAGAACTCGGGCAGAAGGCCGTCTGCCTCCTGCATGGACTCACCTCCAGTGGCAAGACCCATGTTTATATCAAACTGATCGAGCAGGCGATCCGCCGCGGGCAGCAGGTGCTCTACATGCTGCCTGAGATCGCTCTTACCTCGCAGATCATCCGCCGGCTGCAGAAACATTTCGGTGGCCATATCGGTATCTATCATTCCAAGTTCAGCCAGAACGAGCGGGTGGAGATCTGGAACAAGGTGAAATCCGGGGAGCTCAAGATCGTGCTTGGCGCCCGGTCCTCCCTTTTCCTTCCCTTCCTCGACCTCGGCCTGATCATCTGCGACGAAGAGCACGATTCCTCCTTCAAGCAGCAGGACCCGGCGCCCCGCTATCATGGCCGGGATGCAGCCGTGTACCTCGCTTCACTCGTGGGCGCGCGCGTACTGCTGGGGAGCGCCACGCCCTGTCTGGAAACTTATTTCAATGCGGTCAACGGCAAGTACGGGCACGTGGCCCTGATGGAGCGTTACCGCGATGTGAAGCTGCCCGATATCGAGATGGTGGATAACCGGCTGATCGCGCACCGGCCGGGAGAGAAAGTGATGCTCTCCCCGCAACTGCTTGACGAAGTGCGGCAGTCGGTTGCACGGCACAAGCAGGCCATCCTCTTCCAGAACCGGCGCGGCTATTCGCCCTACCAGGTCTGCGGCGTCTGCGGCTGGGTGGCGCAGTGCCGCAACTGCGACGTATCGCTGACCTATCATAAATTTTCCAATAAGCTCAAATGCCATTACTGCGGCAATATCTATCCTCCGGCTGCCTCCTGCCAGGCCTGCGGAAGCGACAAGCTGCAGCAGCGCAATTTCGGCACCGAAAAGATCGAGGAAGTGCTGGAGACGGAACTGAAAGAGGTGCGCATCGGGCGGATGGATTTCGATACGATCCGCAACAAGAATGCGCACGATGTGCTCATCCAGCAGTTTGAACAGAAGCGCCTCGATGTGCTGGTGGGCACGCAGATGGTTGTGAAAGGGCTTGACTTCGAGAATGTGGACCTGGTGGGCATCCTCGATGCCGACAGCCTCCTGCATTTCGCCGATTTTCGGGTCAACGAGCGGGCCTTCCAGCTGATGGAGCAGGTGAGCGGGCGGGCCGGCCGGAAAGATGGTAAGGGCAAGGTGCTTATTCAAACCATGAATCCCGGGCACCCGGTGCTCCAGCTCGTGGCCGCGCACGACTACGTGGGCATGTACCGCGAAGAGATCGAGAAACGGAAGCAGTTCTTTTACCCGCCCTTCTCCCGGATCATCAATATTCATTTCCGTCATAAAGAACGTGATGTGGTCTTCGATGCGGCGCATGTTTTTGCAAAGGATCTCGAATCGAAGTACGGGCAATACATGGTGGGGCCTGCCGAGCCGGTGGTGAACCGGGTACGCAACCTCTTCCTCATGGAGCTGCTGATCAAGCTGCCGCGCAATAGTGAGCTGATCAACCGCTGCAAGTCCGACATCCTGAAGGAATGCTCGGCGCTGCACAACAGCAAGCGTTTCACCCGCGTGGCCGTCATCCCCGATGTTGACCCGCTTTAACTAATTTCGCCCCATGCATTTCGAAACCGGGGTCGACCTACTGCCCTTCAACACGTTTCATATTTCGGCCCAGGCCCGTTATTTCCAGCGATTCGATACGGTGGAAAGCTTACGCGCTTCCCTTCAGGCTGCCCGCCAAAAGCAGATTAGCAGGATCCTGGTACTCGGTGGCGGCAGCAACATGCTCCTTACCAGGGACGTAGATGGGCTCGTGCTGAAAAACGAGCTCTCCGGAATCGAAAAAATTGGTGAAGACGAGAACCATGTTTACGTGCGTGCCGGCGCGGGCGTCAACTGGCATCAGCTCGTAATGTATTGCGTGCAGAACAATTTCGCCGGCATGGAAAACCTGGCCCTCATTCCCGGCAGCGTCGGTGCCTCTCCCATGCAGAACATCGGTGCCTATGGCGTGGAGATCAAAGATGTATTCCAGGAGCTGGAGGCGCTGCATATCGAAGATGGTCACTTACACCGTTTCAGCCGGGAGGATTGTGCCTTCGGATATCGGGAGAGCGTGTTCAAGCGGCACTACAGGGGACAATACATCATCACTTCGGTCACTTACCGGCTGAACCAGAAGCCGGCTTTTCATACCGATTACGGCGCCATCCGCCAGGAGCTGGAGCGCATGGGTGTGGAAGAGCTGAGCATACAGGCGATCGCGCAGGCCGTGATCAACATCCGCAGTTCCAAGCTGCCCGATCCGGCAGAGGTAGGCAATGCCGGATCCTTCTTCAAGAACCCGGTGGTGCCGAATGCGCAATACGAAAAGATAAAGGAGACCTTCCCCGGCGTCGTTGCCTTTCCGGCCGGCACGGAACAGACCAAGCTGGCTGCCGGCTGGCTGATCGAGCAATGCGGGTGGAAGGGTTTCCGCCGCGGCGATGCAGGCTGCTATCCCAAGCAGGCGCTGGTCCTGGTCAACTGGGGCAAGGCTGCCGGCAATGAGGTATTTCAGCTCAGTGAAGAGATCATCGCTTCCGTGGAGCAAAAATTCGGCGTGACCCTCGAGCGTGAGGTCAACATCATTTAAGCCATCAATAGAAGAAGTCGTAAAGCACCACACCGGTTGGGCCACTGACCCGGATCTGACGATAGCGCTGGTCATTGTCCCGTAAATATTGGATATTGACCGTTTCGTCGTAATAGTTGGTAGACGGCCAAACGCCGACTCCTCGCTGACGGATGGATGTCGCCGGAGGCGCGAAGAACTTGAAGTCCCGGTTGTAATGATGGTTCGGCAATCCTACTTCCAATACCGTTCCTACTCTGCCGGATAGTTGCCGGAAAATCAACTCGCCGTCACGTCCCAGGATTTGCCGGCGCAGATCCGTCCATTCAGCAGGAGGTGTAGCGGATGCATAAGTAAAGTCGAGGCTGTCACGTGGGGTTGTGATCTTGATGACGCGTCCCTGGTTATCGTAATAAAGCCGATCATCGATCACCACGGTCGAGCCCCGCTCTTTTGTTCTGATCTCCTGGTTGTTACTGTTAAAATCCACGATCCACACCTGGGAAGAACCATTCATGACGGCAGAGTCGATCAGTTGCTTTCCGCCGCCAGGTAGAGGGGAAAACGAATAGTAGATATCACGGGGATTTGCAGCTGAAAAGCTGTAGTCGGTGATGCCGGTAATCACATTGCTGGCGTCCCTGGTAATGGAATACTGAGTCGTCAACTGATTATTGTCCGTGGCACGGAAGGCAACCAGATAGCCCTGCTGATCAAACTGGTAAACATATTTCAACGAATCGAGGCTATTATTCGAAACGGCAGGATTATCATCGTAGATATTCATCCGGTGATTGGCCGAATCAAACTGGAAACTAAAGTTCTCGATCCACTGCTGGGCTGTGTCGCGCAAAACGATACCCTTGATCTTGCTTGTGGAGTTAGCCGATGAATTCCTGTTCAGTGTTGGATCAACTTCTTTCTGACAGGAGAACAGTGCAAAGGCGATGAGGCACGTGGCCAGCATAGTGGATCGTTGATTCATTGTATGGTTCTTGATTGCAATATACACTCCGCGGGCGAACGGATTAAAAAAAGCCCCGAAGGGCTTTTGTTTTTCAAATCTTATACGAAGGATGATTCAATTTGAATGGTTTATCTAAGCTCGCCATCAGGAAAAGTCTTCCTCATCGGCTTCATCGTAAAGCGAGGACTGGATGTTGAACATGCTGCCCATGAGGTCCTTGAACTCGACGGAGGTCTCGAGGATCTTTTTGCTGATCAGCGAGTAGGAGGCGAGGCCATGCAGCACGAATTCCATCCATAAAGCCGCTTCGTCCTCGCTGGCTTTGGGGTATTGTTTTTTGACCAGCGCGTGCAGCCCGTCGATCGCATAGAGCTGGTTGATCTTCTCCCGGTCCTTGGTGGCGAAGAAGAGATTGGCCTGGTTGCCCTGGTCGAACCAGCCGGTGATCGACTTATACGGATTATCCACGGCCTGCGGGGTTTCGCCCTTGCGGGGCGCCCTTTTCTTGATCTGCTCGGGGTTGGGGAAGTACTGGATGAATTGGGCGCGGATCGCTTTGTCGAGCAGGTTCATGGCTACCTGGTAGGGGCCTTCCTGCTCGCCTTCGTACACCAGCTCGATCTTGCCGGTGATGGATGGGATGATGCCCACGAGATCGGAGATCCATACCTGGGTCTTTTTCTCCGAATTCACGATGGCCCTTCGCTCCGCGGCGCTGACCGCATTCTCGAATGCGGAAATGGTCAGTCGGGCCGACACGCCGCTCTTCTTGTCGACAAACTCCGAGGCCCGCGCTTCAAACGCTACCTGCTCGATCAGCCGCTTCACCAGTTCGCTGATCGACACTTTTTGCTTCTGCGCTTCTTCCAGGTCCGCCTCCTGTTCCGTGATCGCGAGGGCGTTCTCCAGCGATTTGGGATAGTGGGTCAGGATCTGGCTCTGGATCCGGTCCTTCAGCGGGGTTACGATCGAGCCGCGGTTGGTATAATCTTCCGGGTTGGCTGTGAATACGAAAAGGATGTCGAGGGGCAGGCGCAGCTTAAAGCCGCGGATCTGCACATCGCCTTCTTCCAGGATATTGAACAGGGCCACCTGGATGCGCGCCTGCAGGTCGGGCAGCTCATTGATGACGAAAATGCTGCGGTTGCTTTTGGGGATGATGCCGTAATGGATCACCCGCTCGTCGGCAAAGGAGAGGCGCAGGTTGGCGGCCTTGATCGGGTCTACGTCGCCGATCAGGTCGGCCACGCTCACATCCGGTGTGGCCAGCTTTTCTCCGTACCGCTGGCTGCGGTGGATCCACTCGATCGGGGTGTCATCTCCTTTTTCGTGGATCAGTTCCCGGGCATACCGGGAGATCGGGTTTAAGGGGTCGTCGTTGATCTCGCTGCCGGAGATCACGGGAATGTATTCGTCGAGCAGGTTGGTCATCTGCCGGGCCATACGGGTCTTTGCCTGCCCCCGGAGGCCAAGGAAAAGGATGTTGTGTTTCGACAACAAGGCGCGCTCCACATCGGGGATCACCGTGTCTTCGTAGCCGATAATACCGGTAAACGCTTCTTCCTTCGCCTGCAGCTTGCGGATCAGGTTCTCGCGTACTTCTTCCTTAATGCTTTTCGGTCGGTAACCCGCTTCTTTTAGTTCGCGGATCGTGTTGATTCGTTTGATGTCCATGTCAGTCTTTAACTCCTTATTGTTTCGTTTCCGGATCCGTGATCAATTTATACGTATAGATTCCTGCTCCTTTCAATGCATCCATCACCGGCTTTATGTCGGTAAAGGGCGTACGCGCATCACTGCGCAGCAAAATCACGAGTTTCTTTCCTGCTGTTGCCTGCTGGTATTGCCGGATCACTGCTTCAACGGCAGCACTGTCGCAGGTCACGCTTCGAACCGGTGCGGGTTGCTGTTCCGCCGTCTGCACCCAGTAATTCACTTCGGCCCCGGTGCGCACCTGCAGGTTCAGCCAAACCTCATTGGCTGCCGGCTTTACCGGTGCCGCCTTAATGCTGACCGGTGTGATGATCTCCGCTTTTGGCGGTCGTTGTGCCTGTGCCAGTACCGTGATGAGCAGCAGCGCGGCCGTAATGCATCCTTTCATGGTTTCGATTTAATAAACCGTCTTGCGCTTCCCGCTTTCAAAATCGCGGAAGATGAAAGCACCCAGGCGGTCGAGTGAGGCGAAATAGGCTTTGCCGTTATTGGTTTCGGTGAACTCCTGCACAAACCGCTGCAGGTAAGGATCGGTTGCGATCATGAAGGTCGTGATGGGAATCTTCAGCTTCTTGCACTGTGCTGCCAGGTTGATGCAGCGGCTCGTCACTTTGCGGTCGAGGCCGAACGAGTTCTTGTAATAACGCTTGCCGATCTTCAGGCAGGTTGGCTTGCCATCGGTGATCATGAAGATCTGCTTGTTCGGGTTCTTCCGCCGCCGTAGGATGTCCATGGCCAGTTCCAGTCCGGCCACCGTATTGGTGTGATAGGGACCTACCTGCAGGTAGGGCAGTTCCTTGATTTCCACCGGCCAGGCATCGTTGCCGAAGACCACGATATCCAGGGTGTCCTTCGGGTATTTCGTGGTGATGAGCTCACTAAGGGCCATGGCTACCTTCTTCGCCGGCGTGATCCGGTCCTCGCCGTAGAGGATCATCGAATGCGAGATGTCGATCATCAGTACCGTCGAGGTATGCGATTTGAAATCCGTTTCCCGGATCTGCAGGTCGTCTTCCTGCATGGTAAAGGATTCCAGCCCATGGTTGATCTGGGCATTGCGGATCGATTCGGTGAAGTCGATCTGCTCCAGCATGTCGCCGAACTGGAAGGGACGGGTATCAGGCGATACCTCGTCGCCCTGACCGGGCTTGAAGGTCTGATGATCGCCGCTTCTTGTCTTTTTCAGCTTGCCGAAGATCTCTTCCAGGCTCTTCCTGCGGATGCCCTGTTCGGTCTTCGGCGTGATCTTTATTTCGGTCTTTTCTTCGTTTTCGGTGATGTACCCCTTGTCTTTCAGCTCGTCAATGAAATCACCCATGCCATACTCGTCATCGGTGAGTCCATACTCCCGGTCGAGCTGGTTCAGCCACTGCAATGCTTCGGATACATCTCCACTGGTATAGGTGAGGAGCTGCATGAAGACATCGAGCATCTGTTCGAATCTGGATTTTCCGCTTTCGTTGGGATCGAA
>CBHWDR010000009.1:0-16911 GCA_966112575.1 uncultured Chitinophagales bacterium | reverse complement strand
CCCATCTGGTATTTGCCCCAACCGGCAAGTTCTATCGCTATGAAGGTTACCTGATGCTTTGCTCGGTGGTGGTTTGCGCCACGATTTTTCTGCGCTACGGAAAAGAACTGCTTTCCGGTCTGCGTTGGCCCGGCCGCTCGATGGCCTTTCTGTTGTTGGGTTACCTGTTCCTGCCCCTTATCCTTCGGAGCGCAGCGGGCTTCACGAAGGCCGGTCGAGCCGGGATCAACATCTTTGAGCAGCAATACCAGATGGCCAGTTTCTTTCGGCAATATCACCCCGACGAGGTCATGGCAGCCAATGACATCGGGGCACTGGCCTTCTTCACCCGCGGACGCCTGGTAGACCTCTGGGGACTTGGGACCACCTCCGTGGCCCGGAGCCGCATGGATCACCGCTGGAACCCCACGTGGCTCAATGAAGAAAGCCGCAGGCAGGGCGTACGTTATGCCGTCATCTATGACAGCTGGTTCGGCCCCGAGCTCGGTAAACAATGGACGAAGGTCGCTACCTGGCGGATTCAGGAAAACGTGGTCTGCGGCGATGATATCGTGAGCTTCTATGTGCTCAATCCGGCCGATGCGCACAGTTTTACGCTTGAGTTGCAGCAATTCGCCGCCACCATGCCTTCCACCATCGAGATAAATTATTACTGATATGGCGGGGGGATACATCAGGAGCTTCGATGGCGCCCGGGCCCTTTCGGTGATCATGGTGATGGCCTTTCATGCCGGCCTGCTGGACTTCGCCTGGGCAAGCGTGCAGCTGTTTTTTGTACTCTCGGGCTTCCTCATAACCAGCATCCTCTGGAAAGAAAAATCCCGAAGCGATTCCTTCCGCAACAAGTTGAAGAACTTCATCATCCGTCGGTCCCTGCGGATCTTTCCCCTGTATTTTGCTTATCTCCTGCTCTTTGGCCTGCTATTCCTTACAATTGGCTTTCCTTCATACTACCCGGTTTTCGCACCTTATCTTTTCTCCTATACGGTCAATTATACCCGGCTGATCGAAGGCTGGCAGGTCAATCCTCTGTTCACCCATCTCTGGTCGCTTTCGATCGAAGAGCAGTTCTACCTGTTTTATCCTTTCGTGATACTTCTCCTTCCGGCTCGTAGGGTGCGCATGCTTCTGATCGTGGTTATCCTGCTCAGCCCCCTTTTTCGCTTCCTGCTTGGTCTCCACTACTGGCAACTGGCCGCACCAACGGTAGCAGCGGATGCCGTTTACTGGAACACGCTGACCCACCTGGATGCATTTTTCCTCGGCGGGCTCATACCGGTGCTCTCGCTCGAAAACCGGGTCAAGAAGCCCCACCGGTTGTTTGCGGTTTTCCTGGTGCTCACCTGGGCCGCGGGCCTGCTTCAGTATCTCAATGCCGCGGGAGCAGCACCTTATCTCCGCGACCTTGGCTATGGTTTCGAGTCGGTTGCCCATTACGCTCATGTATGGCGCTATGGATTGCTCAACCTGCTGTTCGCCAGCTTTATTCTTTGCCTGGTCAGCCCGGGTGTTCGTCATTTCAGCGCCACCCGTTGGTTTCTGGAAAGAAACTGGCTGGTACGGATCGGCCGGGTGTCATATGGGATGTATCTCTTTCATTGGGCGGTGCTGGTGTATGTCTTCGAGCGCTATTTGCCCTCCGCAAACTTATGGATGAAGCTGGCCTGGTTTATGCCGTATGTAGCGACAGTATACCTTATAGCAGAGCTCAGCTTCAGGCTATTCGAATCCCGTTTTCTGTTATTAAAAGACCGTTGGTCGCCTGTACGCCGCACATCGGTGCCGCAGGTACCGGCCGATGCGGATATTTCATCCTAGAAATGTGTCGGATAATTTACTCTGGATATGTGTTTTGTGGGATTTTATGTACATCTTTATCCTGGCCCTTTCGGGAACCGTGTACCCATCCGAAGAGGTTTAATAATCAACTGTTTGAAAACTAAAATATGGAGAACATAACCCTGTACCACCCCGGTACTGCGTCTCCTGCGCCCCCCGCTAATAAGAGCTCGGCGAAAGTTTACTTTCGTAACCTGGATGGAATCCGCTGTATCGCGGCGCTGATGGTCATCCTTCAGCACCTGTCGGATTATAAGGGCGATTATGGAATGGACGCGGTGAATGGGGAGCGGAGCTGGGTTTCCTATTTTGGCTTCTATGGGGTCACCTTGTTTTTCGTATTGAGCGGCTACCTCATTTTTTACCTGCTCTTCACCGAGCGGGAGGTGACCGGAACGGTTAAGATCCGTGATTTTTACATGCGCCGGGTGCTCCGGATCTGGCCGCTGTATTTCGGTTTCGGCCTGGTCTCGATCCTTTTTATCGACACGATCCTGGGCTTGCTTGGGCAGCCCGCCAATACACCCGTCGGTTTCAATCTTTTCTTTCTTTTTACCTTCTCGATCAACCTGCAAATGGTTTTCTGGCCCTTGAACAGGGGGGTTATCGAACTCTACTGGTCGGTGTGTATCGAGGAGCAGTTCTACCTTTTTGCTCCCTGGCTGGTAAAGAAAGGGAAGGCCATGCTTCCCATTATCGCAGCGATTATCGGGATCGGGATCGGTTCCAAGTTCCTCCTCGGATGGCTCAACTCCGAGCAGATCATGCATTTCAGTCCCGATGTTAACCCCCTGGCCTTCTTCACCCCCTGCTGGTTCGACGCCTTTGGTTGTGGTATCCTGGCTGCCTGGCTATACTATAACAAGCCGGTGTATGCCCGCATTCAGCGTGTGGTAGAGAGTTACTGGGTCCAGGGCATGGTACTGCTCATCACCTTCCTGTATATCACCCACATCCTGCCCCGCCCGCAGATCGTCACGGATCGTCTTTTCTCCACTGTTCCGGCGATCCTGTTTGCCTATATCATCCTTGCCGCCTCAACCGGCAAGTTCCTGGTGAACCTCGAGTACAAGGCACTGAAGGTCGGCGGCCGCTGGTCCTATGGCATCTATGTGCTTCATGCCTCCGTTGCCCAGATCGTGCTGGTGCTTTTCCGCAAGTTCATTCCTTTTGACAGCTTCTGGGGCTATGAGGTGCTCTTCCCCGTCACGGTCATCGCGCTGGTGATCGCCCTGTCGGGCCTGTCGTATGAGTTTTTTGAAAAGCGGTTCCTCCGGATCAAGAAAAGCTTCACCGTGGTGCAGAACCAGAAGTACAACTGATCTCTTCCTAATTAATTACTGTTGGGTTGGCCGCGATCACGCTGACCTCCGTCCTCAACTCGTTGACCGCAGGCGCCGCTACCGGGCGCTTATTCTTACGATAACTGAAAAGGAACCAGAGCAGATTGTCTTTGATCGCCAGGTTGTACACGGCGATCGGCAGGGTTACGCCGAACAGAATGCAGAAGATGAGCAGGACGTAGGGATTGTGTACGCCAAGGAATTTGGTGAGTGCGATCCGGGTGAAACCCGTGATCATCAGGTGCATGACGTAGATGTAAAGCGAATGATATCCAATGACCCGTAGTGCCGGCAGGATCTGGAAACGCCGGAGGAGGAAGGAGAGCTTCACCATGGTCAGACAGCCGACCAGGGCGATGACCAGGAAGAGCAGCTGGTTGGATGCATAAAAGACCCACTGTGCCCGTATGGCCGATACATCGGTGGTCAGGTTGGTACCCCCCACATCATACTTGTGATAGATATACTGGGCGGCCACGAAAACCGGCAGGATCAGAAGGAAAGACAACCGCCGGTTGAAGAATCGTTGCGAAGACTCGCGGAAGAAAAAGGAAGCAACAATATCACCCAGAACAAAGAAGACATAGAATCGGAGCGCGTCCGAGAACATGCTGACCTGCTGGAAGTAGGGTGAAAAGAAATAGAGCATCAATGCGAACGCGAAATGGAGCGAAGCGGAAGGATTGAATTTGTTCCGGATCACCACGAACAGCGCGGTAGCATTGAAAAGGGCTGGCAGGTACCAGAACTGGTCGAGGTTGCGCGGCTGGTAAAAAATATAGGAATAGTCCAGAACGCTGCGGGTTGAGTTGGTAAACTGACCGAAAACGATTTGAAGGGTAACCTGCATGACCGACCAGACCAGGTAGGGATAGATAAGCATTTCGAACTTGCTGGAGAGCAGTTTGCCAGGCGTTTTCCGCTCCAGGCTCTTGCTGATAAAAATTCCGGAAAGGAGAAAGAAGAGCGGCATCCGGAAAGAAAGGAACGTGAGATTGGCATTGTCCAAAAAGGCCGGTACACCTCCAATACTTCGCTTGATGCCCAAAAGGGAATGATAGTAGACGACGAGGATGATCGTAATCCCCTTTAAATAGTCGATCCACTGCAACCTTCGATGCTGTAAGATCGATGTGTTGAATGTTCGTTCAATGAAATTTGTCTTACCAGCTTTCACACAACAACGCTTGGTTCCAACCCCCACAACGGTGAGGCCGAACGTAAAGAATTTATTTCAAGACGGTTTCCAGGGGCACGCCGATCATTCGCTCCAGATCCAGCTTGATCACATCCTGCTGAAGCTTCAGGTTGATAATTTTTGCTTGTTCAGCATTACGGGCCTGTTGGACCGTATTGTATACTTCGAAGTTCACTTTATTCTGACGGAATTGCTCTTTGGTTTCGGTCAGTGCCGCCTCGATGTCGTTCATTGAGCCGGTTTCCATTGCGATCAACTCAGCCTGCGCGCGGTATTGTTTCCACTTAGCGAGCACATCCGCGCGAAGTTTCCTACGCAGTTCTTCCTGCTGCAATTTGCCGATCTCGATGCCTTCACGAGCTGATTTCACCTGTGTACGGCTGAGCAGGGTTCCCACGGGAATATTGATGCCTAAGAGATATTTCGGGTATACAAAAGCTGTATTGTTCGTCTGCCGGAAAGTCTGGTCATTATAATTCGCAGAAAGGGTAAGCAGGTTCGTCCATTGATCTTTTGCCGTTTTCAGTTGATACTCATAGATCTTATTTTGATGCAGGCTGCGCTCTACCTCAGGACCTTTCAACACCAGGTTAACCAGTCGTTGCTCAATTACCGAGTCCGGAACAGCGAACCGGACCAGGCTTGCCTGTGCATGTGCACGGGTAGCTCCCACGGTCAGGGTCATCAGCAAAGACAAACGGACCAGGGTCGGAGTTGCATGGAAGGAAATAAGGGCGGCGAATTTTTGCTTGATCAGAATTCTCATATGGGCGAACGACTTTATTATTTTTTCAGACTTTAAATTAACACACTAAAACGACATACCAAGGAACCGGTAAAAAGGGTTGCCAACTCAGGTGACATTCACATTTTTCAGGTCAACCATGTTAAGTATCGAGCCACAGAACTTACCATTTAGCTCCTTGAAGAAGGCAATGGACTGCTTGTCGATCTGCTTTACGATGTGTACCGCCGAGAATACGGCGATCACACCATCCACGTACTCGGCCAGTTCCTTGCTATCCGAGAAGTCGTTCAGTGGAGGGCCTTCGAGGAATATGTAATCGAATTCTGCCGTAAGCTCTTTGAGATAGTGCAGGATGTTCTCCCGTGGAAGGATTTCCGAAGGCGTATAGTCCCCGCCCTCCGAACCGATCGCATAAACGGTACCTACACCAATATCTTTGGAAAGCTTCTTCACCTGGTCGATGAGGCTCACCTGCCCGGTCTTGTAGGGAAGGATCTTCTCCAGCACGGGGTCCGCATTCAGCTGAACCGTCAGATCCGGGTTACAGAAGTTCGTATCGATAATCAGGATCTTCTTCTTGCTCAGGCTCATGCTGTAGGCCAATGCCTGGATGAGCGTGGTCTTTCCCTGTCCTTTCTTTGTGGAAGTAAAGAGGAAGACCTTCTTTCCGGTCTTCTCGATCTCGTAACGCAGTTTGCGGATCGATTCCCGGAAGGCGTTGAATTTGTTTCGGTCGCTTACGGTTTCCGTCTGGTGCTTGTTCGCTACGATATCTTCAAGACGCTTGTTCTTCATGTCCATGAAGTTGACCAGGCTGATCAGTTTCAGTCCTACTGTGCGCTGGAAGATAACCGGCGTTTTGATTGAAGAGTCCAGATAGGTGAGAAGTACGATAATGAGAATGGATGTGGCCAGGGCCGCAACGCCCGACATCGCCACGATCATCATGCGTTTGGAAGGCTCTGGATTCAGCGCGGGCTGGCCAACCACCGTCTGCCGGAAATTGTTGACGGCCGATCCGGAGATACCCATCGCACTGTTATAGCGCTCCTTGGCATCAATGTATTCCTTATTCGCCAGCTCCCGCTCCTTCTTTACCGACTCGATGGTAGCCCCTTGCCGGGCGATGGCCGAAACTTCGCCTTCGAGCATGGCAATATTGCTTTCATACGAGTTGATCGTCTGCTGCAGGCCGGCAATGTCGAATTCGAGTGTCGCCTTCTTGTCCAGCAGGTCCGACCGGGATTCGCCCGCACGTTCGGGCACCGTGCCGCTCGCGGAGCCTGATTGGCGGCGCAGGCCGAGGTAGATATTGTTCAGTCGCACATAGCGGTCTTCTTTTTCCTTGTTGTTGGGGTCATTATCCAGCTCGAGCTTGGCATCGGCAGCGGCTTTCTGGGCATTCAGCAGCTCGTCGTTGTTTACCAAAGCGCGGGAAGAGCCGCTGCTGGCCGTTGCCTGCAGTTTCTGAACAATGCGACGGAGTTCAAACTCTTTCTGGGTTTTTTTAGAACGTTCCTCCTGGAGGCGGGTGCGAAGTTGACCCGCTGCGTCCTGTGTGCTTACGGCTGTACCTTCTTCCACATAACCCATCTTCTGCAGGGTGGCATTCTTGAAGTCGAGCTCCAATTTTTTGCGTTCCATGATCGCCTGGAGTGTGTCGATGGAGGTGGTCGAGATCTCCTGGCGCACCTGCTTGAAATAACGCAGGTATTGCTGGTAAACATTGTTCACCACGAAGGCGGAGAGCTCAGGGTTTTCCGATTTGAAGTCGATCTGCAGGTAGTCGGTCCGTTCGCGGCGGAAGAGGTTGAGGTTCTTGTTCAGGGTGGTAACGTCGTAACCATAGAGGGCCAGGAACTCGATGAGTTTGCGCTCGTCGGCATTGAAGGAAGTGAGGGTGCCCATCGTATCCAGGCACTTCTGGAATACCTGTTTCGCCTGTTCGATATTGACATCCCGGTATTCGGGCCGGCTTTTCTGCTCATCCGACAGCTGCCGGAATGGATTGGGAGACTTCAGGTCATGTAAGATCAGCTGATATCCCAAAAGGCTGACCACGGGCTCGGAAGTGAACTCCGTGATGGCATTCTGGAACTTGGTATCTGCCGCAAAAGGGTCGAAGTTGACATTATTCACTTTGATCGCATCTTCGATGGCGAAGCCCGTGGCGATCTGTGCAGAGGAGCGATAAAACTTTTTTTCATTGCGGGTCAGGTAAAAAGCAAGAACCGCAGCAAGTAAGGCAGCGCCGAGAATGATCCATTTTCTTTTCAGCAATACCCTCAGGAGGTAAACGAAATCCATAATACGCGTTTGATTAGGGTCAGAAAAAATGCAGGTCTTAAAATAGCAGATTGGACATTGCGTAGCAACCAGACGGACTGGGGAGATTTAGGCTGGCTTTGGACTTATACCGGTTTCGCTGTTGCTGCTTACAGGACGCTAAAATACACCCTTTTTTCAACCTTACTAGTCCCCTGGGCCTTAATCGGTCAGTTCCCTCTGTTCTGTCTGTTAAAAAAGCCATGCCGG
The DNA here is from genome assembly GCA_966112575.1 of uncultured Chitinophagales bacterium. Taxonomy (GTDB): domain Bacteria; phylum Bacteroidota; class Bacteroidia; order Chitinophagales; family Chitinophagaceae; genus Flavisolibacter. Next base: position 9,248 of record CBHWDR010000009.1, on the reverse strand, counting down.
GCCGGGCCGTTGGCGGCATTCGCCTCTAGGCCTTTCGTTTTGGTGCAGAAAATCAATGATTTGAGGCCCGGGTAGTGATTTCAACCGGTGTTTATGCAGGAGGGCTGCAACTGTTAAAAATTCCTGTGCTCGTTCACGGCGCTTCAGAGATGGCCTGCTGTCGTTTTGCTTTCTCCCAGGCTGCCGGCTGTTTGCCGCGCAGAAAGCGGAAAAAGCCAAGGATCACCGAAACGTTCATGAAAACAAAATAGGAGGCAAGCCGGAAGGGTTTGGCCGGCAGCACCAATGCCAGCACGGCCATGCTGTAGAACGCGAGCTGCACGTAGAATAACAGGTCATAAAAAAGGCTGTCGGCGCCCAGCCACAGGGCCAGGTTGGCGATAAATGCCAGGACCAGGCAAACCGGGCTCAGCGTCCAACGGAGGACGCGATGCGAGATATAAAGGAAGGAAAGGCGGGGTTGCCGGCGTACGTTCAGCAGTCCGGAGAGCATGCCCATTGCCTGGAACCCACCCGCGGCGATCCGAATCTTTCGTTTTTTCTCGTCGCCCATGGAAAAGGAGGGAAGCTCCATGGCAAAAGCCGCAGGTTCGTACACTACGCGGTAGCCTTTCATGGCCACCCGCATGGAAATGATGAAATCGTCGAGCACCACTTTGTCGGGAACAGGCTCGTAGAGCGACTTCCGCAGGGAGAACAGCTCGCCGGCCGCCCCCACTACCGAGTGGAAATCAGAATCGAGCTTTTTGAGTGTGGACTCATACTTCCAGTACAATCCCTCTCCGGCACCTACTTCCTGGTCCGCCTTACTCATCGTGATCACCTTCTTTTCCCCGGCTACTCCACCTACGCGGGGATCAGCATATCGGTTGGCAATGATCTGTACGGCATCGGGATTCAACATCGTATTCGCATCGCAGAAGATCAGCACTTCTCCCCGGGCTTCCTGCACAGCCCGGTTCAGGGCCGCGGTTTTCCCCCGGCGTTCGGGACGGTGTAGCAGGCGCACCGCCGGATAGCGCTGAATGATCTCCATCGTTCCATCGGTAGAACCATCGGTGATAAACAGGAATTCGATGCGGTCGGCGGGGTAATTCTGGGCCAGGGAGTCCTGGACCTTCTTTTCGATGCAGTCTTCCTCTTTGTACGCTGCCACGATAAAGCTGACAAAGGGGTAAAACGGCCCGGCTGGCTCCGGCCGGGGGCGACGCAGCCTGTTTAAGATCGCGATCAGGATCGCATAACCGGCATAATTGTAAAACACGGCGAAACAGGAGAACCAGAACAGAATTTGCCAGGCGATCATAGGTACAAAAATAAGAGGTAGCCAGATGAACCGCTGGATAAACACGGTCGGTCACGCAACCGGTGCTGTTGTTTCATCCTGTACGGTTTTATACAAGGCTAAGCAAAAAAAGCCCGTGCCACTAACTGGCATGGGCTTTTCTGCTTAATTTGGCCTCGTTTTGCAAAACCCGACCCGATCGAAATCTGTTAAGAATCATGCTGCACCTGACCGTTGATATCCTCCTGACATTGGTCTTTGCCTACTGCGCCCTCTCGGTTCTGTACCTTTTCTGCTTTGCTCTGGCCGGCCGGCTGTTTTACGTGAACCGCTTCGGCATCAGCGCAAAGCCGGTACACCGGATCGCCGTGCTGGTACCGGCTTATCGCGAAGACGGCATCATTCGTTCCACTGCCGAGAACCTGCTCCGCCTCGACTATCCCCGCGAGCTCTATGAGATCTTCATCCTGGCCGACTCCTTCCAGCCGGAAACCATTGCCTCGCTCCGCCAGCTGCCGATCCAGGTGCTGGAGGTTGCATTCGACAAGAGCACAAAGACACGTGCACTGAACGAAGGCTTTCGGCGCATTGAAGGTCATTATGACGTAGCGCTCATTTGCGACGCCGATAATATGCTGGCCCGTGATTTCCTCCTGCGCATCGACGATGCCTTCAGCAAAGGCGGCCGGGCGGTCCAGGGCCGGAGAGTAGCCAAGAACCTCGATACTTCCTTCGCCATTCTCGATGCTTGTTCGGAGGCGATCAACAACAATATTTTCCGGAAGGGTGCTAATGCCCTTGGCCTTTCTTCTGCCGTTATCGGCTCGGGAATGGCGTTTGAATACGAGCGTCTGCGCCAGATCCTTTCAACGATCGATGCCGTTGGCGGTTTCGACAAGCCCCTGCAGCTAAAGATCGTTGCCGGAGGCAACCGGATCCATTACCTGGAGCATGCATTGATCTTCGATGAGAAAGTGGATTCCGCCCAGGCTTTCGAGAATCAGCGGAAACGCTGGGTATCGAGCCAGTTCACTTATCTGAAGCGCTATTTTGTACCGGCGTTCAAACAGTTGTTCAAGGGTAATGTGAGTTATTTCAACCTGGCAGTCGGCAATAACCTGGTTTTGCCCCGGGCTTTTCTCCTGCTGATCATGCCCCTGTTGGTAGTAGCCACCTGGCTGCTTGCAGCGAAATGGGCATTGCCGTTCGCTGCCCTTTGGGTGATCTATCTCCTGAGTCTGGCCATTGCGCTGCCGGCCCAGCTGGTCAATCGCGATTTCCTAGCCGCTGTCGCCCGCCTGCCGCGAGCGATCATGGGTATGGTACTCGCACTCTTCCATATGAAAAAAGCCAAGCAGACCTTCATTCATACGGTGCATACGAAGACCGAGGTGAGTAACCCGCTGTACAATGAACATGGCCATTGATCCCAATGCCCAAAGGCTGGCGCAGCCTGTTCGCCTGAAGCTTTTTCAATTTTGAAAATTTGCCGCTGTGAAACGATTATCCATTGCCTACTATTCGGTCAACGACCCGCGCGACAAGCGCTCCTGGTCGGGAATCACCCATTATCTTTCGCAGGGCCTGCAACGGAAGGTGGGTGACGTTACCTACCTGGGACCCGTACAGCCGCCCAGGTGGCTCGACCTGCTGCTGCGGGCAACCGCCAAATTCACCCGGCTGGTCTTTCGTAAAGAATATAACACAAAACACAACCTGCTTTTCGGGTGGTATGCGGCGAGGGTGCTGAAGGCGCGGATGAAGGGCAAACATTTCGATTGTATCGTAGCGCCTGGTGCTGCCACCGAATTCAGCGCGCTCCGAACCACGCTACCCCGGATCTATACATCAGATACAACTTTTGAGCTGATCAGCAATTATTACCTACGTGAGTATGCCCGGATCAGCCGGCTTTCCAGGTGGGAGGGTAACCTTATCGAAAAACGCGCATTGCACAATGCGAACTTTGTCATCGTCTCTTCCAACTGGGCCCGCAATTCAGCGATCGGGTATTATGGTGTGGAGGGAAGCAAGGTCGTGGTGCAGCCTCTTGGTGCCAATATGGACCATGACCCGGGACGCGAGATGATCTTCGAAAAAGAGAAAAACCCGGTACTCACCCTGCTTTACCTGGCCGTTGAATGGGAGCGAAAGGGTGGGCCCGTCGCCTTCGCTGCCCTGGAAGAACTGCATCGTCGCGGGGTTCCTGCTCGACTGATCGTGTGCGGCTGCATTCCACCGGAAACGTTCAGGCATCCCGGAATGGAAGTGATTCCCTTTCTGAACAAGAATATAAATGAAGACCACGACCGTTTCGTTCATCTGCTCTCCACTTCGCACTTCCTGCTGCTGCCTACGCGCGCGGATTGTTCGCTGCTGGTTGCCTGTGAGTCGAATGCCTATGGTATGCCTGCGATCGCTACGCAAACCGGCGGTGTGCCCGATGTTGTGCGCGACGGGATCAATGGCTATTGTTTGCCCTATGATGCTCCGGGCGCTGCTTACGCGGAGCTGATCCAGGAGATCTTTTCCGATAAGGACCGATATCATGAACTGATCCGCACTGCCCGGCAGGAATATGAGCAAAGGCTGACCTGGGATCGCTGGGCGGAACGCTTTGCGGCGCTCTATGAAGAACATGTGCTTGGGAAAGGCGGAAGCGAAACGCAGGCTGATGCCTCGTCTTCAGCAACCGTTCAGAACTCCACCCGCTGAACCACCAGGTTGCTGTCGGCCTGCAATCCGTTGAAATAGTCGTTCCTGGCAAAGGCAAAGAAAGGTTGGCTTCCCGATCGTTTGCGCAGCATCACCGGTACGTACTGCTGCTGGAAGATCGTATCGTTGAAAATATGTTTCATGGCCAGGTTCTCGAAATTGAACTCGTGGAGGAAATCCGCGTAAATGAGGATCGCGTCTTTCTCGCGGGCCAGTGTGCGCGGGAGCAGCATTTCCGGGCGCATCCGGTAAAACACATCCTTGTTGAAAGCTGCGTGGTTCTTGATACCCGTACGATCGCCGGTGCTATGGCCCATCATGGTGTTGTTGAGGCCCATCAGGTCGACGGTCTCCCCGGTATAAGCCAATGCGAATCCCCCTGTGGCAACCACACCCACCGAAGGCTTTTTCCCATTCCAGAGCTGCGCGAACTCTGTTGCTACGCGCCTTCCATCCTTGGCGAGAAAGAACTCGTAGTTCAGCTGGGTCTTGTAGGAACCCTTTACGGCATAGAGCGATCCGGCAGCGATCAGTAAAAAGAAAACGAAGAGGGTGGCACCCAGAACGCGGATCTGGTGTGTCACTTTGCGGATCATCGCTTGCTGATAGATCCAGTGTGCTGCCGGTAATCCCCAGGCGAATAGCGGAATGATATTCTGGTAAAACCGGAAGCCGCCGAAGTGATCACCGCCAGTGATCAGCGGAAGAAGGATGCAAATGACGATGATCCCGGTTACAATTATGAGGCGATGCAGCACGAAATGTTCGTCCGTTGCCGATGACGGCCGGCGACGCAGCAGGCTCATGACGGCAGGCGGGCAGGAGAGGGCCACGCAAACCAGGATAGCCAGCAGCAGGCAAACGATCGGGTGGAAGGCCGTCACGAAGTGGATCGCGTATTCGGCGCCCGTCTTTATATTATACAGCAGGTCGTGCGAAACCTTTGCATAATAGGTATTGGGAAGCGGATAACCGAAATACTGCATCCGGAAGCGGATCAGTCCCCAGATGGTCAGGGCGATCAGTGATCCATACAAAGCTGTGAATTTCCACCCCTGGCGGTTGCGCCATCTCAGGAATGCAATGAGGACAAAGAAGAGGGCCGACCAGGCAAGGCCTTCGGGTCGTGTCAGAATGAGGCAGGAGGTGCTCACCACGAGGAGCAGCTGGTCTGTCCGGCTGAAGATAGCTTTCCGGTAGGCGCGCAGCACCATGATGGTGATCACAACGAACAGGAAATTCCAAAGTCCGTTTTCCATAAGACTGAGCACCGACCAGGCAATGAAAGAAGGGCCGATGCATACGATGAAGGCACAGTAAAGCCAGAAGAAATAATTCCGGTACAGGGCATGGCTCAGATGCTTGACATCCTTGAGTACTTCTTCATAAACCAGGGTGATCGTGGCGCTGACCATCAACACCAGCAAAAACATGAGCAACCATTCCGGGTTAGGGGTGATCAGGTAACTCGCAGCACAGATCAGGACCCAGAGCAGGGAAGTAAAACCTTCCACCCGCTCCCCGTTGACATTAAACACGAAACCGTGTCCGTTCGCCAGGTTGTGTGCGTAGGTGAAAAAAATATTGGCGTCGTCGATCCCTATTGAAGGACGGTCGAGGTAGAAGAAATCCACCACGGTGATCGCGAGCACCAGGAAAAAGAAAAAAACAAATCGTTTGATTGACATCAATTAAATTTTCGTGTCGGCAGCTTTTTTTGTTGCTGCTTCCAGTATGTCCAATACACGGGCGTCCACATTCGCGTCGAATTTCCTTGCAAAGAATTTACCGGAAGCATGGATCGCCGGCAGGTCTTCCGTTCTAAGGATCTTCGGGTGGCCATTTGCGGAGCCGGACCAGTCTACATAAACCAGGTTGTTCACGATCCGTTCCCGGAATCCGGAATTGTAAAGGATCGTTGAAAAAATGAACTCATCGGCGCCCCAGCAATAGCGGAAATAGCGGGCAATCGCCGGTTGCTCTTTCAGCTGGCGCAAGCAGTATCGCACGGCTTCCATCGATAGCGTAAACCAGTTGGAACGGCCGACGATCTCGTATGGCAGTGGAAATGTTCTCCGCCCCACCAGTTTGTTGAATAGCGCTTCGAGGCGGAATTTCCCCGGAATGGACCAATTGATGAACGAGTACGAATAAACCCGTTGCTGCACTTCGGTCCATTCCGTCGCCACCGACTCACAAGTAATGTATTCTTTATGTGTTGTTTGCAAGTGCTGATGAAAGGCTTCGATCGGCTGGATCGGAAAATCCTGCGCCGAGATCACATTGATATAATCATAACCCTTATGCTCCAGCTCCTCAAAACCATTGATCGTTGCCTGGATCGTACCCCAACCCGCCCAATGCACGGAGACCCGCTTCTCCAGCGAGAACACATCCCTTCCGTTAAACAGGTGCGCGAACTCCTGCGCATCGCTTTTGCGGTCCAGGTGCACATAAGCATGGCCGTCCGGGTGCTGGAGGCTGCTCAGCAGCTTCCGCAACTGTACCGGGTTCTTATGGGCAAGGATCAGATGGGCGACTTTCATGCGTTCTGTTTGGGCAGTGCGGCCAAACATACAGTAAAAAAACTGGTTTCAAAAGCATGAGCAGCAAGGATTTCGGCCGTTTGGACCGCGGTCCGGTTTTTATTCGATTTTTTTTGTGGTACTTTGTACGCCTTAACCTAGCAATCCGTTTCAATGCCTTCTAAAAACATTGTTATTGCCCCTTGTGGAAACAAGGCCTATCTTTTCCGAGAGGCCTGGCTGAAGCATCCCGAAGAACGGGAGTTTGACCTTTGCCTGCTTTTCTATCACGAGCAGATCAACGACCCTTCCCGCTATGAAGGCGTCGATTTCTTTTACCATCTGAAAGATTACAAATATTTCATGTTGCATAAGCTGCTCACGGAGATCCATCCCGAGTGGCTCGATGAATACGAATACTTCTATTTCCTCGATGATGACATAGAGATCGACACCCGGAGCATTAACCAGATGTTCCGCCTTAGCCGTGCCTTCAATTCATGGATCAGCTGTGCTTCCCTTTCGCAGGATTCGTTCTGCAGCTGGAAGATGTTCAAACAGCAGCCCGATTCGTTTTGCCGCTATGTAGGCCAGATCGAAGTGATGGCGCCTCTGTTCCAGCGCGAAGCCCTGCGCAACTGCCTGCCTTCTTTTACCGGCAACCGGTCAAGCTGGGGCGTAGACTCCGTATGGTCGAAGCTTTTGGGCTATCCCAAAGACCGGCTCCTGATCTTCGATACCGTGCAGATGCGCCATACGCAGCCGGTAGGCGGCGGCGAACTCTATCAGAAGATCGGGGTGAAGCCGCACGACGACTGGAACATGGTGGTGGAAAAGTTCGGTGCACGGAAGCACAATTACCAGGAATATGGGCGGCTGCAACTGGTGAACGGCAATCACAACCGGCTTACTTTCCTCTGGTATAAGACCGGGGAGAAATTCCGCCGCGTTCTCCAGCGTGTTCGCGATTACGATCTCTCCTCCCGCGTATCCAACCGTATTGGCAAGCTGACCCGCCGCAAATCAGTGACTGCCTGATCGCCAAAGGCAGTTATTGACGGTTCGTACTTCTACGAAGCGACCCCGCCTGCCTGCCTGTTTCCATCTACGGATGAGTGGAAACACCTAAGCTCAGATTGGCATAATTCTTAAAAAAAGGGTTTTTCTACTTCGTGGTTTTACTAACGGTTGTATTCAAACTATATTTATCTTAGCAAACGTGCGAGTGACCGGAAATTCGTTTCCGGAGTGTTCAAAAAAAGATCAGTAATCGGGCTGCCATTTGCAGACTTCGGATTTGCTGAATCATTTATTACCAGGGTATTTTCATTGATCTGCTACCTACCAGAGAGCTTTCCGTGTAACCTTGGACGATAACCTGATTCGTAAACCAAAATCTCTGCAATGGCCAATGCGAGAACCGAGCTTCGTTTGAAGAAACCCGCTGTTTGCCAATATCCGAATATCCAAAATCCAACCAGACTATGAGAACCACAAGAGTGTTGCTCTTAATGGTGCTGTTTGCCACCATTCTCCAGCAATCCTACTCGCAAACGGTCATTGGCCGGCAGAAGGTCGACCAGTACCCGACGCAGCCATGGGGCGTTCCCACCTATGGCTTGACCTGGCTTCCGACCGATTACGCCACGGCAACCTCACAACGTTATCCGCTGATCATTTTTCTTCACGGCTCCGGTGAAGGCGGAGATGGCGTTGGCGGCCTTTACAACCTTCTGGCCCATGGTTTACCCAAAACGATCGCAAATGGCTTCAACGCCGAAGCGAACAGTCCCGTCGATGGTCAGCTGACCCGGTTTATCGTGGTCTCACCCCAGGCTCCTTCCGCTGCGCATTGGTCCTACTCCTGGGCACAGGTACAGTGGATCCTGGCGGATGTGAAAACCCGCTACCGCGTTGATACGAACCGCATTTATGTAACCGGTATCTCAGCCGGTGGCGCCGGTACCTGGTCCTGCGTAACCAATGGTCCGGGGTCGGCCCAGAATTTCGCAGCGATCGTTCCTGTTAGTGCTGCGGGAAATAATACGGGCTCAGAGGCCGCACAGGTGCCCCTGGTAGGAGGCACCTACGGTATTAAAGTGTGGAGTATCGCCGGGGCACTCGAGTCCTGGCTCAGTTTCGCGCAGAATTGTACCAACAGCATTAATAATGCAGTACCCCCGCCCGCGGTCCCGGCCGTTGTTTCGGCCATTCCGGGCGGCGATCACAACGATGCTACCTGGGACCCCGCATACAGCCCCAACTGGCGCAGCAATACGCAGAACAAGAACATCTATGAATGGATGCTTCAGTACTCCAGAGCAGCTAACGTAGCTGCTCCGCCCGTTGCAAATGCGGGTGCGAACCAGACCATTAACCTCCCCACCAATACAACGACATTGAACGGAAGCGGCTCCGCAACCGCACCCAACACGATCAGCAGTTATGCCTGGACACAGCTATCCGGACCATCAGCTTCTGCCATCGCCAACCCTTCTTCGGCTTCCACTTCTGTTTCCGGATTGATCGCCGGTAGCTACCAGTATCGACTGACCGTTACCGATAACCTCGGCGCCAGCGGCACCGCAAACGTAACGGTAACCGTTAACCCGGCGCCGAACCTTCTTCCCTCGGTCAACGCGGGCCCTGATCAGACCATTACCCTTCCAGTGAATACGGTAAGCCTTTCCGGCTCGGCAGTGGATAGCGATGGAACGATCACG